>JAJEAZ010000575.1 GCA_022824105.1 Alphaproteobacteria bacterium | reverse complement strand
CTTTCGCAAGTCGTTGCATAGCGCCTACTCCCGCAGGACTTTGACCAGGCGTCTGGACGAGGTCTATGACTTGTCCCGCACGCACATGGCGAGTTGGGACGTCGGCACCACGATGCCGGTGCAGGTGATGCTGCGACCATTCGTGAATGCGCAGACGTCACCGCTCCTGGCCAACATCGACACCCAGGCCGAGATTGTCGAAGCGCTCGAATACAAGGTACGGGTGCTCAATGTAGGCATCATCAAGATGATGCCGCGATTCATGCTCAAGACCCCGTCGATGCGCCGCCTGGCGAAGGCCACGCAAAAGATCGTGGACCGCATGCAAAGGACACATACGGCCGCGCAGCGGGTTGGGATGTATGAAGACGTGGTGGACGCGTATCTGGCCCTGCATGTGTCTGATCCCCAATTTCTGCCTGAATCGGACCTGTCGCTGCCGCTAGGGGCGATCTTGATGACCGCTATGTACATGGGCGATCAGGTTGGATTCGCCCTTTACTGGTTGCTGCAGAATCCCGAGTTGTACGAGCAAGTCACGGCCGAAGCGGACGCGTTGTGGGCCGAGGGCGACCCCAGCGAGGATGACTTCAGTCCAGACCGGATCGATGTGACCCACCGAGTGCTGATGGAGACTCTGCGGATGTCGCCGATCGTGGCCATGTCGATGCGCACGGTGATGAATACCTGCGTGGTGGAGGGTTACGAATTACCAGTCGGGGCGCAACTCCTGATTGCGCAGACGGCCTCGCACTACTCAGAAGAGTTGTTTCCCGATCCGTGGACGTTCGACATTGACCGCTACGTGCCCCCGCGAAACGAGCACATCGGCAGAGGCTACGCGCCTTTCGGGCTGGGCACGCACTCATGTCTCGGGAGCCGCTGGGCCGAGTTGCACATAGCGATCAATCTGCTGATGCTCGCGCATTACTTCAAGATCGAGCTGACCCGCCCCTACGAGCGATTGCCGATGGATCCGCTGCCCTCACAGTCGCCCAGCAACAAGCTTAAGTTCAGGCTCGCCGAACAGCGGCACGAAATTCGAGTCTGAGTTCGCTGCGCCTGCTCCTCCAGCGCCCGATTTTCGACATGCCGGCGCCCCCGCCGCGCCGCGGAGACCGCCCGTCCGACGAAGGCCAGACCGGCTATCGGCCTGCCCGGCCGGCGCGGGCCGCCCAGTAGTCCCAGGCGCGCTTGAGCGGGTTGGCGCCGGTGTTGGTCGCCCACGACAGGGCCCTTTCGCCTTCGGACAGGAAGCGGATGTCGCCGAGCGGCCGGGCGGCAAGGATGAGCGCGGCGTTGGTCTCCAGATAGATGGCCTTCATTACCGTGTCGCGCAGGCCGGCGCCGGTGACGACGCAGCCATGGCCGCGCATCAGGACGACGCTGTGGCCGGCGAGCGTCCGCGCCAGGTCTTCGCCCTGCGCCATGGTCGTAACCAGCATGTTCGTGTCGCCGAAACGCTCGGCGATATCCCAGACCGGGACGGTATCGCCGATGCCGGAGGCCATGTGGAAGACCGGCTTCAGCGGCGCGCCGGCGACGCCGAAGGGGATCACCGAAAGGCTGTGATTGTGGACGATGCAGCCGACATCGGGCCGCGCGGCATAGATCGCGCCGTGGATCGGCCGTTCGAGATAGAGCGCGCGGGTCTCGCCCGCCGACCCGCCGGCCGGCGTACCGTCCAGGCCGAGGGTCACGATATCGGCCTCGTCCACCAGCTCCGGGCTGCGCGAAACCGAGACGAGATAGCGGCCGGGATCTTCGGGATCGCGCAGGCTGACATGGCCGAAGCCGTCGACCACCCCTTCATGCGCCAGGATCCGGTTGGCCGTCACCAGATCGGCAATCAGCGTTTCCCTGTCGGTCATCGGATGTCCCCGCGATCGTCGCCGGCCCGCTCGGGCGCGCGCAGCATAGCGCGGTCATCCCGCCGCTTGACAGGTCCCGGTCGGTCGCTACTTGTCCGCTGCGGGCCCACCGTTAATTCTCGGCCGCCGGGCCTGCCGGTAATTCCCAGACAGAGCCGACCACGCCGGGCGCTTTCGATGCATCCCTTCCGCACGCATACCTGCGGCGCGCTGCGCGCCGACGACACGGGGGGCACGGTCCGCCTCTCCGGCTGGGTCCACCGCAAGCGCGATCACGGCAATCTGCTGTTCCTCGACCTGCGCGACCATTACGGCGTGACCCAGTGCGTCGCCGAGACCGGCGACCCGGCCTTTGCCGTCATGGACGAGGTCAAGCTTGAGAGCGTGCTGTCGGTGACCGGCCCGGTCGTCGGGCGCTCGGACGATACGATCAACCCGAACATCCCGACCGGCCATGTCGAGGTGAAGGTCGCAGAAGCCCGTGTCGAATCGGCTGCTGCGCCGCTGCCGCTCCAGGTCAATAGCGACACCGACTATGGCGAGGAGGTCCGGCTGCGCCACCGCTATCTCGACCTGCGGCGCGAGAAGATGCAGCGCAACGTCGCCCTGCGCTCGGACGTCATCGCCTCGATCCGGCGGCGCATGATCGACCAGGGCTTCCGCGAGTTCCAGACGCCGATCCTGACCGCCGGATCGCCCGAAGGCGCGCGCGACTATCTGGTGCCGTCGCGCCTGCACCCCGGCCGCTTCTATGCGCTGCCCCAGGCGCCGCAGATGTTCAAGCAACTGCTGATGATCGCGGGCTTCGACAGATATTTCCAGATCGCGCCCTGCTTCCGCGACGAGGACGCCCGCGCCGACCGCTCGCCGGGCGAATTCTACCAGCTCGATTTCGAGATGAGCTTCGTCACCCAGGAGGACGTGTTCGCTGCGCTGGAGCCGGTCCTGCACGGCGTGTTCGAGGAGTTCGGCGGCGGCCGGGCAGTCACCGCGCCGCCCTTCCCGCGCATCCCGTTCGACGAGGCGATGCTGAAATACGGCAGCGACAAGCCCGACCTGCGCAACCCGATCGACATCGCTGACGTGACCGATGCTTTCCGCGGTTCGGGCTTCAAGATTTTCGCCCGGCTGGTCGAGCAGAGCGCGGTCGTGCGCGCGATCCCGGGGCCGGGCGCGGGCAGCCGCGCCTTCTGCGACCGCATGAACGGCTGGGCGCAGGACCAGGGCAAGCCCGGACTGGGCTACATCTTCTGGCGCGACGGCGCGGGCGCCGGGCCGATCGCCAACAATCTGGGGGCCGAGCGGGTCGCGCAGATCGCCGACGCCACCGGGGCGGGCGACGGCGACGCCGTTTTCTTCGTCTGCGACAAGCCGAAGGCCGCGGCGGAGTTCGCCGGCATCGTGCGCGCCAAGGTCGGCGAGGAGCGCGGCCTGATCGCGGACGACCGGTTCGACTTCTGCTGGATCGTCGACTTCCCGATGTACGAGATCGACGAGGCGACTGGCCGGCTGGACTTCAGCCACAACCCCTTCTCCATGCCCCAGGGCGGGCTGGAGGCGCTGGAGCGGGACGATCCGCTGGCGATCAAGGCCTTCCAGTACGACATCGTATGCAACGGCGTCGAACTGTCTTCCGGCGCGATCCGGAACCACCGGCCGGAGATCATGGTCAAGGCGTTCGAGATCGCCGGCTATTCCGCCGAAGACCTGGAAGAACATTTCTCCGGCATGCTGAACGCGCTGAAATTCGGCGCGCCGCCTCACGGCGGCTCGGCGCCCGGCATCGACCGGATCGTCATGCTGCTGGCCGACGAGCCCAACATCCGGGAGGTCATCGCCTTCCCGATGAACCAGCAGGCCGAGGATCTGACGATGGGCGCACCCGCGGACGTGCCGGCAGACCGGCTGCGCGAACTGCATATCCGGCTGCAACTGCCGGCGAAGGCGAAGCCGGAATAAGGCGCCCCGCCTCCGCCGTCTCCGGCGATATCGGACTTGCCCGGTCCATTGCGCGGCGTATCCTGCGCAAACGGAATCCGGCTGCGAAGCGGTGCTTCGAAACGGCGCCGGAAACTCCGACGGGGCGCGCGATGCAGCGGGACTGCCTGAAGGGATACGCAGCGGCCGGCCTGGGCGCACTCTGCCTGGGTGCGGCAGGCCTGCTTCCGGTCCCGGGTGCGGCGATGGCCGACGGCCTGGAAACCTTCGCCGCCCGGCAGGCGCCGCACAAGGCGATATATACGCTGGCGGCCGAGCGGCTGGGAGCCACTGCCAATCTCGCCCATGTCGACGGCGCCATCTATTACGAAGTCCGCGAAACCTGCGATGCCTGGCGGATCCGCCAGCGCTTCCGGCTCCGCGTTGTCCGGAACGAGCGAGAATCCGAAGAAACCGAAACGGACTCCGTACTGGTCGAGGCGCGGGACGGCCGGCGGCTGTCCTTTTCGGTCGTAACTTCCACCGACGGCACGGTGACGGAGCGGCTGTCGGGGGTTGCAACGCTGAACCGGATCGGCGGGCCGGGCGTTGTCGAGCTGAAGGAACCCAATCCGGACCGCATACCCTTGCCCGCCGGCACCATGTTCCCGACCCGGCATTTCCTGACGGTGGTCCGCGCCGCCGAGCTGGGCCGGCGGTCGGTCTGGTCGACGGTCTTCGACGGATCCGAAGAAGGCGGACGGCACAGCGGAATCAACGTCGTGATCCTGGGCCGCAAACCGTCGCCGGGCAAAGCGGAACCGCTGTCCATTCTGCGCCGGCCGGGCTGGTCGATGCGCGTTACCTATTTCTCCCCGGAAGCGGAAGACGGGCGGCCGACCTATTCGTTTCGCGCGCACATGACGGACAATGGCGTGGCGCGCAAAATGCTGCTCGATTTCGGCGCGTTCACCCTCACCGGCAACCTCAGGGCGATCGAACCGCTGAAACGGCCCGAATGCTGAGGCGCCATCGGAGCGCGGTTCGACGGCGGCTGGCGCAATGGGCGGCGCTCTGCCAAGGTACGGCGGCTGGATCGATAACGAACCGAACAATGGTGTGCGAGTAAGCAGCTATGGTCGAGCGGATCAGGGCAGCGGGAATTGGACCGGTGATCGAAGCGGATATCCGCTTCGGCGACGTCACCGTATTCGTCGGGCCTCAAGCCACCGGCAAGAGCATCTTTCTGCAATTACTCAAGCTGCTTGTGGACAAACCCGCCATCCACAGGACCATGCAGCATTTCGGCCTGACGCCACCCAGCGATCCAGGCGGCTTTTTCGATCTCTATTTCGGCGAGGGCATGGCGTCCGTCTGGTCGGGGGAAAACAGTAACCTGCTTATAGGCCAGGCCCGCATCCCGACCGACCTGACGACGTATGCCCGCGCCGGCCGTTCCGATGCCCCGGAAAAGATGTTTTGCATCCCTGCCCAGCGGGTTATGAGCCTGCGCGACGGCGGGACCCGGCCGTTTACCGATTACCGGGCCGGCGATCCCTTCGTCCTGCGCGATTTCAGCGAGAAGCTCCACCGCATCTTGCAAAACGAAATCGGTCTCGACGAAGATGTTTTTCCGCGCCGGCAGCGTTTGGCGGAAGCGCTGCGAAAACCGCTTGAAGACAACATATTCGGCGGTTTCAGGCTGCGTACGGATACATCCACGCACCAGCGACGCCTGATCCTGAAGCGGGATAGCGGCCACGCATTGCCGTATCTCGTCTGGTCGGCGGGACAGCGCGAATTCGTGCCGCTTTTGCTCGGCCTCTATTGGCTCATGCCTCCATCGAAGGTTCCGACTCGCGGCGCTCTGGAATGGGTCGTGATTGAGGAACCGGAAATGGGCCTGCATCCGAACGGGATCGGGGCGGTGCTCAACCTCGTCATGGAACTGTTGTTGCGGGGGTATCGCATTTGCATCTCGACCCATTCTCCTCATGTGCTCGACATCGTTTGGGCGCTGGGCTTCCTTCGGGAAAACGGGGGGCGGACCCGGGATGTGCTGAATCTCCTCGGTCTCGCTTCCACACCGAGGACCAGGGATATGGCGAGCGCCGCCCTGGCGGGCAGGTTCAAGACCTACTATTTCGCCCGCGACGGCAGGGTTCGCGATATTTCCCATCTCGATCCCGGTGCGGAAGATATCGCCGAAGGCGGCTGGGGCGGCCTGACGGAATTCTCCGGCAGGGTCGGAGATATCGTTGCCGAAGTCGCTAACCGCACATCGGTCGGCGGGCCATGACGTTCAGGCAGGCTGTAGAAGCCGCGCCGCCCCCGGTGAATGCCGCCTATCGCACGGGCAAGCAGGCATTGGAAAAGAGACACCGTAGCAAAGTATCCTGCGCGGACCCGCAGCGGCTGACCGGCAGCATCGATCTGGACTCCGCACTCGCCCGGCAACCCGGTTATGCAAACGATTCGCGCTGGGATTACGGCCTCGGCTACCGGCCGCGGAACGGACAGGAACAGGCCGTTTGGGTCGAGGTCCATTCGGCAACGACGGGCGAAGTTAGCGCGGTGTTGAACAAGCTTCGATGGCTGCGCGACTGGCTGAACGCCGAAGCATTGCCGCTCAAGCGGCTGACCGATCGCGCCGGCGGAGATATCCGTTTCGTTTGGATCGCAAGTTCAGGCTTCAATATTCCAAAGACTTCCCCCCAATTCAGGCGGCTCAACCGAAACGGCCTGCCTTTGAAATCCCGGCTTGAACTGCCATAACCGTACTATCGGGCCCGGCTTCGGTCTTGCCGGCCTGCCCGCCGCTTCGACGCCCGCAGGCTCCGCCCCTTCGCTATCGCTTCCCGGCCGAGTTTTTCGCGCACGGCGTCGATCGCGTGCTCCGCTGCGGCGCGTTTGCGGGCTTCCGGGTCGAGCAGGTCCGGCGCTGCATTCGCGGTCGGCGACAGGTCGCTGAGCCCGATGCCGATCAACCGGAAGGCCGTGCCGTCGCATTCGCCTTCGAGCATCGGCAGTGCTGCCCGGTACATGTCCTCGGCAAGCTGGGTCGGCGCGCCGGTCTGGCGCCGGCGGGTCCGGGTCCGGAACCCGGCCGTCTTCAGTTTCAGCGTCACCGTCCGCCCGGCAAGGCCGGCGGCCTTCATGCGGCGCGAGACCGCCTCGCACAGCGGCCACAGACGGGCCTCGAGGGTCCCGGGATCGGACAGGTCCCGATCGAATGTCGTCTCCGAGGATACGCTCTTCGCCGCGCTGCCGCGATGGACCGGCCGAACGTCCTCCCCGCGCGAGAAACGGTAGAGCCGGCTGCCCAGGCTGCCGTACCGGGCCAGCAGTTCCCTTTCGTCCATCGTCTGGAGCTGGCCGACGGTCCGTATGCCGTCGCGCGCCAGTTTCCGGCGCATCGCCTGGCCGACTCCCCAGACGATGCCGACCGGCCGGGCGGCGAGAAATGCCCTGGCCTCGCCCCGGCCGATAACGGAAAAGCCGCGCGGCTTGTCGAGATCGGAAGCGACTTTCGCCAGGAATTTGTTGTAGCTCAGGCCGACGGAAGCGGACACGCCGGCCTCCCGCTCGATGCGCCGGATCAGCCCCGCCAGGACCAGTGCGGGCGGCGCGCCGTGCAGTCGCGCCGTGCCGGACAGATCGAGAAAGGCTTCGTCGACGGAGACCGGTTCGACTGCCGGCGTCAGATCTTCCATCATCCGGCGGATTTCCCGGCCGACCGCCTGGTACTTCGCCATGTCGGGCCGGATGACGACGGCCTCGGGACAGGCTTTGAGCGCCTTGAACATCGGCATGGCCGAGCGGACGCCCTGGATGCGCGCGACATAGCAGGCCGCAGACACGACGCCGCGCCGGCCGCCGCCGACGATCACCGGCTTGTCGCGCAGCGCCGGATTATCCCGCTTCTCGACGCTGGCATAGAAAGCGTCGCAATCGATATGCGCAATGGAAAGCGCGAACAGCTCGTCATGGCGAAGGATGCGCCGGCCGCCGCAGGCCGGACAGCGGCGGCACTCTCCGGCGCTGTCCGCTCCGGATTCGTCCAGCACGGAGTCGCAGTCGCGGCAGAACGCGCTCATCGGCGATGCAGCGTCACCCGTTACCCGGCGCCCACCGTATCACAAATTCCGCCGGGCCCCGACAGCGCGGTATCCGGACAGCAAAAAGCGCCGCCGGGTCCGGCAGCGCTGTCATCGGTATCGAATTCGGACGGACGGCGCGGTCCGCAAAGGCCCTATTTGATCTTCGCTTCCTTGAACAGCACATGCTTGCGGGCGATCGGGTCGTATTTCTTCTTCTCCAGCTTCTCCGTCGTATTCTTCGGATTCTTGAACGTGACATAGAAGTAGCCGGTGTCCGCCGTGCTGACGAGCCGGATTTGCTGGGTGTTGGGACGTTTGGGCATGGTTCGGACGTTCCGCCTGCCGGCCGCTTCCGCGCCGGACCGATCGATCAGGGTGAGCGCGCAGAACATAGGCAGGCCCGGATACCTGTCAACCGGAAGCCGCGTTTCCGCTAACGCTGGTTTGTCGCGTCGCTCGGATGGCCTTCCGCACTTTCCCGCCCGTCCGACGCCTGGGCGGGTTCCGGGGCCGATGCCGTCAACGCCATCCGGTACAGGTGCGGCTCCGCCAAGAGGCGCCGTGCGATTTCCATCTCGATATCCGGCGACCCGCTCAAGGGACGCGCCGGGCACGCAGCGCGCAACGCCCGGACGTCCCCGGTTTCCGGTTCGCTGTGCTGCCGCCAGGCATGGAAGGTTTCCGCCGAAGCCGTCTCGCCGGCGCTCAGCCGGTCGATGGCCCGGCGCCCGGCGCGGGCATCCCTGCGCTCGCTGCCGGTGCAGATGTTCGGTCGTATGCCCAGACCCTGCAGCGCGTAGCCGGAAGGGGCGTGGAAGCGCGACCAGGTCAGGACGATCTCGCCGCCGTTGGGCAGGGAAGCGACGCTCTGCACCGTGCCCTTGCCGAAGGAATTGCTGCCGACGACGACGGCTCGACCGTTGTCCTGCAATGCCGCCGCGACAATCTCCGACGAAGACGCGGTGCGGCCGTTAACCAGCACCACGATCGGCTTGCCACGCAGGATGTCGCCATATCGGGCGCCATAGCGACGCTGGCTCCCGGGATGGCGGCCGCGAGACTGCATGATCTCACCGTCGTCCAGAAACAGGTCCGAAACGCGGATTGCCTGCTCCAGCAGTCCGCCCGGATTGTCGCGCAGGTCGAGAATGGCGCCGCTCATCTCGCGCGTGCCGATCGTCGTGCGCAACCGCGCCACCCTGTCCGCCGCTTTCCGGGCAGTGTCGTCGCCGAACCGGGCGATGCGGAGATAGACCGCTTCGCCCATGCGGCGCGCCGTCACTGTCTGCGGCACGATGAAAGCGCGCTCGACGCTCACCGTCAGCGGACGTTTTTCATTGGCGCGTCGCACGGTCAGCCGGACTTCGGTGCCGCGGCGTCCGCGCAGGCGCTGGACGACATTGCTCAGGCTCATTCCCCGGATCGATACTCCGGCGATGGCGGCGATGATGTCGTCGTCCTTCAGGCCGGCCTTGTCGCCGGGCGTGCCGGGCATGACCGAAACGATTCGCGTGATCCCGTTTTCGGCCCGGATGGTCACGCCGATGCCGCCATAGCCTTCGCGCAACGCCCGGTTCTGGCGCGCCTCGGCCGGCGTGGCGTAGCGGGAGTAGCGGTCGAGCGATCTCAGAGCCGCGCGGAACACGGCGCGATAGATTTCTTCCGGCCGGGCGTCGCGGATTTTCACCGAGCGTTCGGCGGCGGCCTCGAATGCGCGGACGGTGACGCCCGCCCAGCTGCGGATATCGTCGTCCGGCGGCTGTTTCAGGTCGGCAACGGTCGATTCGTCGTACCGGACGGCGATTCCGTCGCCGGTCGGGACCGCGCGCGCCTTGGGATCGACTTTCGACATGCCTTCAAGGCCCGACAGTGCGATATCCCGAATCGGAACGGGGCGGATGTAGCGCGTCGCCACGAAACGGTATCCCGCGCCGATGACCGATTCCCCGCCTTCGGACAGGGTCGCCGAAGTCAGGTCGCCCCGGCTCGCACAGGCCGTCGCCGCGACCAGCACGAAGGCGATGGCGTAGCGCAAGCTCCAACGGGTCATGAATGGTCCGATCGATCGTCCGATGGCTTTGCCGGGCGGATCGCGTCGTTCCATGCGGTTCTCCGTATATCGTCCCGCTCGGGCACGATGGTCACCAAATCGCCATTCCTGCCTGCCCGCGGGAAGAATTGTCGAGTAATACAGATTTGTCAATTCACATTTGATTTTTTCTTCAATATTTCAATTAGTTGAAAGATATGGCTGAATTTTGCCTTTAATTGCCGGACCGGCTCCGCCTGCCGCCCGGCCGCTTTTTTGCCCCTCGTTGCCGCCCCTTCCCGTCGTCCAGCAGGTCGAAGAGCAGCCCCCCGGTAACGGGGACGGCATCGCGCAATCGCACCTGAACCGCATCGCCGATCTGCACGGCCAGGCCCTCCGATACTCCGCCCGGCCGCCGCTTCCTGCCGGTGCGACGAAAGCAGCTTTCGGGCAACAGGCTCATGGGAACCAGTCCGCTGGCGCCGGTATCCTCCAGGGTGACGAACAGGCCGGCCCGCGCGATGCCGGAGACCGTCGCCCCGAACGAAGCGCCGACTTTGTCCTGCAGGAAGGCGGCCATGTACCGGTCGGCGGCATCGCGCTCCGCCGCCATCGCGCGACGCTCCGCGGCGGAGATGCGCTCGCCCCAGTCCCGCATCGCGCCCTCTGCGCCGGCAGGCAGGCCGTCTGCCGCGCTCCGGCCCATGCCGCCGACGATCGCGCGGTGGACGAGCAGGTCGGCATAGCGGCGGATCGGCGAGGTAAAATGGGCATAGCACGGCAGGGCAAGGCCGAAATGCCCGCAATTCTCGGGGCTGTACGCCGCCTGGTTCTGGGCGCGCAGGACGAGTTCGTGGATCGTCCGGCCCTGGGGCAAGCCGGCGGTATGCTTCAGGATGCGGTTGAGGTCTGCAGGGCGAAGGCCGCTTGCAGGCAACGGCACGCCCAGATCGTGAAGCGCCGACCTCAGGGCTTCCAGTCCGTCGGCCGCCGGCGGCTCGTGAATCCGGTACATGCACGGCCGGTTGCGTTGTTCCAGATGCCCGGCGGCCGCGACATTGGCGGCGACCATGAATTCCTCGATCAGGCGGTGGCTGTCGTAGCGCGGCGCGGTCCGGATGTCGGAAACCCGGCCGGCCTCGTCCAGCAGGATTTGCCGCTCGGGAAGGTCCAGTTCCAGGGTCTCGCGCGCGGCGCGTGCCGCAGCGAGCGCCGCCCAGGCGCCGTAGAGCGGTTCGATGACCGGTTCGAGCAAGGGTGCGGCCGCCGTATCCGGGGCGCCGTCGCGGGCCCGCTGCACCTGCTCGTAGGTAAGGCGGGCGGCGGAGCGCATGACGGCGCGCTCGAACCGGTGGCGAATGGTGCGTCCGTCCGCGTCGATCGTGAGATGCGCCGCGATACAGGCCCTGTCCTGGTTCGGACGCAGGGAACAAAGGTCGTTGGACAGACGCTCCGGCAGCATCGGCACGACCCGGTCGGGAAAGTAGACCGAATTGCCGCGTTTCAGCGCTTCCCGGTCCAGCGGCCGGCCAGGCCGGACATACCAGGCAACATCCGCGATCGCGACGATCAGCCTCCAGCCGCCGGGATTGCCGGGCGCGTCGTCCGCTGTCGCCCAGACAGCGTCGTCGAAGTCCCTTGCATCCTCTCCGTCGATGGTGACCAGCGGGAGGGCGCGCAGGTCCTGCCTGCCGCCGCCGGGTGCCGGTTCGAGTCCGGCGGCCTCGTCAAGCGCCTCCACCGGGAACTCGTGCGGGATGTCGTGGCTGTGGATGCAGATCAGGCTGACCGATCCCGGGCCGGCCGCCGATCCGAAATTTTCGACCACGCGGGCCAGCCGCGGGCCGAGCGGTTTGCCGGGGACGATCTCGGCCTCGACCAGATCGTCGTTCCGGGCGCCGCCTTCCATGCCGCGCGGGATGGCGACGTCGTGGCGGACCCGGCGGTCGGTCGCGATCAGCTTTCCGCCGTACGGTCCGGCGTCCGAAGCGGCGCGGAAGATTCCCAGCACCCGGTCCGGGGCGCGGTCCAGCCGTTTCATGGTGCGGGCAGTCCAGACGCCACCGCTGGGGCCGGAGAGGCGCGCCAACACCCGGTCGCCGACGCCGGGCGGGCGCCCCCGCTCGGGCAGCAGCCGGATCGGCGGCGGCGCGCCCTCGGCATCCCAGCGAACCGGCGCCGCCAGTACATCTCCATCGGCCGTGACCGAGGTCACCTCGATCACCGTAACCTCGGGCAGGCGCCCCGCCGGGCGATGACGGCGGCCTTTGGGCAGCAGCCCTTCCTCCTTCATTTCCTTGAGCAGGTCGCGGAGCCGGATGCGGTCGGCCCCGCTCAGGTGGAAGGCGCGGGCGATTTCGCGTTTGCCGACCGGGCGGCCGCTGTCCCGAATGAACTCGAGAACCCGTTCGCGGGTCGGAAAGGGGGCGCGGCCCCCCGGCTTCGCGGATCGCTTGCCCGTCACGCTACTCTCTTTTCGCCTCCGGGATGCCACGCCTGCACTCGCGCCCGCACACACGCTCCGCCGGGCGCTGGATTTATTCCGTGGACGGGTTCGCAGATTTCGCGGCGTTCGACCCGTTTGCCGAAGAAGCCTTCTTTGCCGGCGCCTTCTTTGCGGCCCTTTTTTTTTCGGCAGCCGGTTTCCGGGCGCTCGTCTTCGCCAGCTTCGGCGCCAACAGGGCTACGGCTTCGTCCAGCGTGACCGTCTCGACGGTCGCACCCTTGGGCAGGCTGGCAAAGGTGCGGCCGACCTTGACATAAGGGCCGTATCGTCCCGCGCCGGCCGTGATCGGCTGCTTTTTCTGCGGGTGCTCGCCGAGTGTGCGCTGCTCGCCGCCCTTCCGTTTCTGCCGGGCTTCCGCGAGCAACGATACGGCCCTGTTCGCGCCGATCTCGAACAGCTCCTCCCAGGAATCCAGATTCGCAAAGACGCCGTCGTTCTGGACATAGGGCCCGTAGCGGCCGATCGCTGCGGTAATCGGCTTGCCGTTGTCCGGATGGGTCGCGATGGCGCGCGGCAGCGAAAGCAGCTTCAGGGCGACTTCCAGGTCGACGGATTCCGGGTCGAGGCCGCGCGGCAGGGAGGTGCGTTCCGGTTTTTCCGTATCGGCAGAACCGGCCCGCTGGACATAAGGGCCGTAGGGGCCGGTTTTCAGCTCGATCGCCGCGCCGCTTGCCGGGTCCGCGCCCAGTTGCCGGTCGCCGTTGGCGGCGGCATCGCGCACGCTCTCGTCGACGACGGCGAGCGGACGGGTAAAGCGGCATTGCGGATAATTCGAGCAGCCGATGAAACCGCCGTTGCGGCCGATCTTCAGGCCGAGCCGACCGTTCGAGCAGGCCGGGCAGGCGCGCGGCTCGGCGCCGTCCTCGCGGGACGGGAAGAAGTGCGGGCCGAGCGCCTCGTCCAGCGCCTCGATCACCCGCGTCCGGTCGAGTTCCATGGCGTCGGCGACCGCGGCGCTGAACGCGGTCCAGAATTCGTGCAGCAGCTTCTTCCAGTCGGTCCGGCCGTCGGAGACGATGTCGAGCTGCTCTTCGAGGCTGGCGGTGAACCCGTATTCGACATAGCGGCCGAAGAAATTGGTGAGGAAGCTGGTGACCACCCGGCCGCGGTCTTCCGGGTGAAAGCGGCGCTTCTCAAGCCGGACATAGTTGCGGTCCTGCAGCACCTTGAGGATCGAGGCATAGGTCGAAGGCCGCCCGATGCCGAGTTCCTCCAGCCGCTTGACCAGGCTCGCTTCGGTATAGCGCGGCGGCGGCTGGGTGAAATGCTGCGCCGGGCGCACCGCCGTCCGGTCGACGGCTTCGCCTTCGCGAATTTCCGGCAGCAGACGGTTTTCGTCGTCTGCCCTGTCGTCCGCCCTGTCGCCGGGCATGCCGCCGGGTCGTTCGGGATCCCGATCGGAATCCCCGTCGGACGGATCGTCCCGGCCCTCGCGATACAATTTCAGAAAGCCGTCGAACCGGATGGTCGATCCGGTAGCGCGCAGCCGGGTCATCCGGTTCGCGCTCGCGATGTCGGCGGCGACCTGATCGAGAACCGCACTTTCCATCTGGGAAGCCACGGTGCGTTTCCAGATCAACTCGTAGAGTTTCGCCTGTTCGGCGGTAAGGTAGCGCACCGCATCGCCGGGCCGCCGGAACAGGTCGGTCGGCCGGATCGCTTCATGGGCCTCCTGGGCGTTCTTCGCCTTCGTCCGGTAGCGTCGCGGCTTCGCGGGCAGGTAGGAACCGCCATAGTCGCGCTCGATCAGGCGCCGGCATCCGCCGATCGCCTCGCCCGAAAGCGCCGTCGAATCCGTGCGCATATAGCTGATCAGGCCGACGGTCTCCCCTCCGATATCGACGCCTTCGTAAAGATGCTGGGCAATGCGCATGGTGCGGTCGGCGCTCATGCGCAGCTTGCGGGAGGCTTCCTGCTGCAGGGTGGAAGTCGTGAAGGGCGGCGCCGGATGCCGCCGGGCCTGTTTGCGGTCTACGCCGGCACAGGCGAAAGAAGCCGCTTCGATCGCCGCGACGGCAGCCCCGGCCTGGGCCTCGCTGGCGATGGCGAACCTGTCGAGCTTCTTTCCGTCGAGATGGGTAAGGCGGGCGGTAAAGCGGTCGCGGCGCGGCGTCAGGAAATCGGCGTCGACCGTCCAGTATTCCCGGGTCCGGAAGCGCTCGATCTCGTCTTCGCGCTCGCACACCAGGCGCAGGGCGACGGACTGGACCCGGCCGGCCGAGCGCGCGCCCGGCAATTTTCTCCAGAGCACCGGCGAAAGATGGAACCCGACAAGATAATCGAGCGCCCGGCGGGCAAGGTACGCGTCGACCAGAGGCCGGTCGATCTTGCGCGGGTTTTCCATGGCCTCGCGGACGGCGTCCCGCGTGATTTCATGAAAGACGACCCGGCGGACGTCGAGATTCTCGAGCCTGTATTTCTGCCGGAGCAGTTCCAGGACATGCCAGGAAATCGCCTCGCCCTCGCGGTCCGGGTCGGTTGCCAAGAAAAGGCTGCCGGCCTGCTTGGCGGCGCGCGCGATTTCGTCGATCCGCTTTCTTGCGCGCGCGTCCACCTGCCAGGTCATGGCAAAACCGTTGTCCGGATCGACGGAGCCCTCCTTCTCGGCCAGGTCGCGGACATGGCCGTAGCTGGCGAGGACCTGCCAGTCCGCACCCAGGTATTTGTTGATGGTTTTCGCCTTGGCCGGGGATTCGACGACGACGACGTTCATGGCAGTCCGATCATCCGCATTCGGGCGATGCGGGCGCCGCACCGGCCGGCCCCGCACATGGGACCCCAGCGCCGCGGCGTCAAGCAATTTGCCGCGGCGTCAAGCAATTTGCGGACTAAGCCGCCACCAGCGCGACACGGTTGCCGGGATGGCGTTCGACCCTGCCGGCCAGTTCCAGTTCGAGCAGGGCGGCGGCGACGGCCGCCGAATCGTCGCCGAATTCGCGTACCAGATCGTCCACCGGCGTCGGCGCCGGCGACAGGCGGTCGGCGAGCGAAAGGCTGGCGTCGGCGACGGCGGCACCGGTGGCCATGCGCGGCGCTTCGGCCAGCGACTCCGGGGGCGAATCCGGGGGCGAATCCGGGGGCGAAATTGCCGGCTCCGCCCCGCCCGGGGCCTCCCGCAGTCCGGGTTGCAGCACCTGCAGGATATCGGCGGCGCTCTCGGTCAGGATCGCGCCGTCGCGTAACAGGCCATTGGCGCCGGCGCAGCGCGGATCGAGAGGCGATCCGGGGACGGCGAACACGTCGCGGCCCTGTTCGCCGGCGCAGCGCGCGGTAATCAGCGAGCCGGAGCGCGCGGCGGCTTCCACCACAAGAACGCCGCTGGCGATGCCGGAAACGATGCGGTTGCGGCGCGGGAAGTGGCGGCCTTGCGGTTTCGTGCCGACGGGCTGTTCGGCCAGGATGGCGCCGCGGCCGGCGATGTCCTGCATCAGTTCCTCGTGCTCGGGCGGGTAGCAGATATCGATCCCGCCGGCGACGACGGCGATCGTGCCCGTCTCGAGCGAGCCGGCATGGGCGGCGGCGTCGATACCGCGCGCCAGGCCGGACGCGACAGCGACGCCGGCCTCGCCGAGCCCTTGTGCGATCGTGCGCGCGATACGCTTGCCGTTCGACGAAGCATTGCGCGCGCCGACGATCGAAACGACCGGCGCATTGCCCAGCGCCGCCGCGCCGGCGAGCGAAATCAGCGGCGGCGCATCCTCCGTCGTCGCCAGGCGCCAGGGATAGTCGGGCTCCTGCGCCGCAAGCAGCCGGGCGCCGGCTTTCCGGGTTGCGGCGATCTCGGCCTCCGCCGCAGCGAGCGAAGCGATGCGGACCGGCTTCGACCGTCCGCCGCGGCGGGACAATTCGGGCAGCGCATCGAGCGCGTCCGCGGCCGAGCCGAAATGGCGCAGAAGGTGCCAGAAGGTGACGGGGCCGACATTCTCGCTCCGGATCAGCCGGAGCCAGTCGGTCCTTTCCCGGTCCGTCAGCGCCTGCCGATGACCGTATTCCATGGAGTTTCCAGACCAAGGTTATCGGTTCGCTCTATGTTCCAAAAAACGTGGGCGCAGTCAATCGATAACCAGACCCTGAACTTTCAGATAGGTACTTTACTTAGTTATGTTACTATACATATGGTGTACCTATCATATCTGCACTTCGGAGACCTGTTATGTCCAAATACGATCCGCTCGCGGACCATCTGATCGAATCCGGACAGCCTGCCGTACCCATGACATTCGAAGAAATCGAAGGAATTATCGGTGCGGAATTGCCGCCTTCCGCGTTCAGGCATCGGCCCTGGTGGTCGAACAATCCCTCGAACAGCGTCATTACCGACGCCTGGCTCAGAGCGGGTTACAGATCGGCGGAGGTCGACATGCCGGGCCGCAAGCTGGTGTTCCGCAAGAGCGCACAGGACATTTCCGCACCTGAATTCAGGGGAAACGGGCCGGTGCATGGCGCTTCGACCGCAGCAACGTCGAAACAGGCCGAAGCGGCGCCTTCGAATTTCTTCCAGCGAATTTTCGGGGCGCTCAAGGGTACGGTGACCGTGAAGGCGGACGCCGACCTTACCGAGCCGGTCGGTACGGAATGGGATGCGGGGCGATAACCGGAAATGACCACCTATCTGATGGACACCTGCGCGGCGATCTGGATCGCGAGCGGCGATCCCATCCGCGAGCCGGCGGCAAGCACGCTACAGCAAATCGACGAAGAAACTGCCGGTCTCGCGGTCTCTCCCATGACGGCGTGGGAAATTGCCATGCTCGAATCGAAGGGGAAGATCGCTCTGTCGATCGGTCCGGAAATCTGGTTCGACCGGATTTGCGCGCTGCCCGGAGTAGATATTGCCGAAATGCCGCCGGCGGTACTGATCGCCTCGTGCCGCCTGCCCGGTGCTCCGCCCGCAGACCCGGTCGACCGTATCCTGATCGCCACCGCACGAACTTTCGGTTTTACGCTGGTGACCCGCGACCGCCACATCCTCGATTACGGCGGCGAGGGCCATGTAAACGTCATGGGCTGCTGAGGCCCCGGTCGGCATACCGGCGGCCGGAATCGCGGGCCGGAGAAGCTGCAACCGGCCGCCCTACGGGGCAAGCACGACCTTCGGTGCGGCGGCGCGGCCGGCGCCGATGTCGGCGAAGGCGCGGGCGCCTTCGGAAAGCGGCCGGACTTCGGCCCAGTCGAGCGAACCGAGACGCCCGGCGAAGATCGCCGCTGCCGTTTCCCGGAAATCGGCGGCGCTGTAGGTGTAGGTCCCGATGAAGGTAATCTCCTGGAGGGTCATGCGGCGGATGTCGAGTCCGCCCGCCGCCGAGCCGAGGCCGATATGCAGAATGGCGCCGCCGGGCCGCACGGCGGCAGACGCCAGCGCGCGCGTCGGCTCGAAACCGGCGGCGTCGATGACCAGGTCGACCTCTTCCGGGCTGTCCTCCGCCGCCGGGTCGTAGACGCGGAAATCGCCGGCGCGCGCCACGACGGCCCGGCGCGCGGGATTGGTCTCGGCGATGTGGATTTCCGGCGCGCGCCGAGCGCTCAGGACCAGCGCAGCGCCGAGGCCGACGGCGCCGCCGCCGATTATCAGGCAGCGCATTTCCTCGACCGGCCCGTCGAGAACCTGTTGCGACAGGCGCACCGCATGCCAGCCGCAGGCCAGCGGCTCGGCGAGGACGGCCTTTTCGGTCGGGACGCCGTCCGGGATCGCGATGAGGTTGCCGGGCGGCATGGCGAGCAGTTCGGCAAATGCCCCTTCGCGCGGCGGCATGGAGATGATCTGGCGCGTTCCGCAGAGATTGTCCCGCCCCGAACGGCAGGCCGCGCAGGCGCCGCAGGTCACCAGCGGATTGACGGCAACGCGGCTGCCCGCTCCCGGCCCGTCGATCACGGTGCCCGACACCTCGTGCCCGAGGATCAGCGGCGCCGGGCGGCGCTCGTCATGGCCGGCCCAGGCGTGCATGTCCGAACCGCAGATGCCGACATGCGCAACCCGGATCAGGGCGTCCGCGCCGGGTTCGGGATCCGGCGCTTCCCGATAGTCGAGGGCTTCGGGGCCGGTGTAGACGAGCGCTTTCATTTCGCGGTGTATCCCCCGTCGACATACAGGATCTGGCCGGTGACATAGCCGGCCGCGTCCGAACAGAGAAACACGGCGGGGCCGACCAGATCGGCCATTTCCCCGTTGCGGCCGATGCAGGTCTGTGCAGCGTGCCGCGCCGCGACCGCCGGGTCGCCGAATACCGGGGCGGTCAGCTCGGTCGGGAAGAAGCCGGGCGCCAGCGCGTTCGCCGTAATCCCGTCGCGCGACCAGGCCTCGGCCATCGCCCGCGTCAACTGGACGACGCCGCCCTTGGAGGCGCCGTAGGCAAGCCCGCCGGAAAAGGCGCGGGCGCTCTGCAGCGAAGCGATATTGACGATCCGGCCCCAGCCTTTCTCCCGCATCGCGGGAACCAGCGCCCGGGCGAGAAAAAACGGCGCGGCCAGGTTGAGATCGACGGTCGCGCGCCAGGCCTCGACCGTCACCCGATCCGCAGGCTGGCGGGGATTGACGCCGGCGGCGTTGACCAGGATATCCGGAGAACCGAACGGCCGCTCTATGCGCTCCGCGACTTCGGCCGAACCGATTTCGTCTGCGAGGTCCGCGACAACGGCTGCCGTATCCGCACCTGCCTGAGCGCGCCACTCCTCCAGCGCTGCGCTGCGCCGGGCCACACCGACAACCTGCGCCCCGGCCTGCGCCAGCGCCGTGGCGATCGCCCGGCCGATGCCCGAACTCGCGCCGGTCACGCAGGCGACGCGGCCCGCGACGCTGAACAGATCCGGGCGGTAGAGCGCGGCCACCGGCTCAACCGGCCGCGGACAGATCGAACGTCTCGTCCGGAAAGTATTTTTCCAGCCGGATGTCGGCCGTGCGGGCGTGACCCTCCATGCCTTCGAGCCGGGAAATGCGGGCGGTCGCTTCGGCGATCGGCTTCGCACCGTCCCGCGTCGCCCGCTGCCAGGTCACCAGCTTCATGTATTTGTGCACCGAAAGGCCGCCGGTATAGCGCGCCGCGCCGGACGTCGGCAGCACATGATTGGGACCGGCGGACTTGTCGCCGTAGGCCACCGTCGTCTCTTCGCCGAGAAACAGCGAACCGTAACATCGCAGCCGGCCGAGAAACCAGCCGGGGTCGGCGGCCTGGACATGCAGATGTTCCGGCGCGTAGTCGTCGGCGACCCGGGCCAGGGCTTCGCGGTCCGGCACGACCATCACCTCCGCCATGTCGCGCCAGGCGTCGGCGGCGCTCTTCCGGTTGAGCTCGGGCAGTGTCCGGATATAGCGCGGCACGAGTTCCAGCACGCTTTCGGCCAGGGGACGGTGTGTCGAGGCGAGCCAGACGGGCGAATTGTAGCCGTGCTCCGCCTGGCCGATCAGGTCCCAGGCGACGATATGCGGATCGGCCGTTTCGTCGGCGAGGATCAGGCTGTTGGTCGGGCCGGCGAACATGTCGATGCCGACCCGGCCGAACAGGATGCGTTTGGCTTCGGCAACGAACTGGTTGCCGGGGCCGACCAGGATATCGGCCCGGGGCAGTCCGAACAGGCCGAACGCCATCGCTGCGATGCCCTGGACGCCGCCCAGCGCAAGAATGGTGTCGGCGCCGCACAGGTCGGCGCTGTAGACGATGGCCGGCGCAATCCCGGTATCCGGCCTGGGCGGCGAACAGGCGGCGATGTGACCGCATCCCGCCACCTTCGCGGTGGTGACGGTCATCAACGCCGAAGCGACGTGGCTGTAGCGGCCGCCCGGGGTGTAGCAGCCGGCCGCCCGGCAGGGAATCGCCTTCTGGCCGGCGAACGTCCCCGGCGTTATCTCGACCTCCATATCCTGTATCGTCGCCTTCTGGGCCTCCGCGAAGCGGCGGATATTGTCCCAGGCGAACCGGATGTCGTCCTTGAGCTTCTGCGGCACCTCGGCCGCGGCGGCATCGATCTCGTCGCGGGTCAGCACGACGTTGCCGTCGTAGCGGTCGAACTCGGCGGCATAGCGCAGCGCCGCCGCCTCGCCGCCTGCCTCGATCTCTTGCAGGATCGCCGCCACGGCCGCGGCCGTATCGCCGGCGTCGTCGGTAGCCCGCTTCGCCGCTTTTTTGAGATAGACGACCGTCATCGAACCGCTATTTGTAGCTTTCGGGCAGTAATATAGTGGAACATCCGGGCAGGTACGCGATCGGCAGCACCGCAGGAAGCATGAAGAAAACGCATGGAACCTCGCGTAGCGACCGTCATCGCGCCGGAATCAGCATACGGGTTGCGTTTCCAAATGCAAGCGCTTAAATTCCTGTTTCAAGCGCTTTCATCTTAAGATTTTCTGGATTTTCGGAGAAAAAAGCGGTCGGAAGATGAAAGCACGGCCCACGCTTGAGGATGTCGCCGGCCTGGCAGGCGTCTCGACCGCAACGGTCTCGCGCGTCCTGAACGAACCCGAACGCGTGAGCGCGAAGACCCGCAGCCGGGTCGAGGCCGCAGTCGCCCATTTCGACTACACGCCGCATTTCGGAGGGCAGGCGCTCGCCTCGAACCGCACCAACACCGTGGGGGCGGTCATCCCCACCATGGAAAACGCCATCTTCGCCCGCGGCCTCCAGGCGCTGCAGGAGGCGCTGGCCGAGGACGGGGTGACGCTGGTCGTCGCCACGTCGAACTACGATCCGGAGCGCGAGGCACAGCAGATCCGCACCCTGCTCGGCCGGGGCGTCGACGGATTCGTGCTGATCGGCGAGGCGCGGGATCCGGCGCTCTACACCATGCTCGAACGGCGCGGCGTGCCGTTCGTCCTCGTCTGGTCCTGGCGGCCGGATTGTCCGTGGCCCTGCGTCGGCTTCGACAACCGGGCGGCGGCCCGGGCCATGGCCGAACGGGTATTCGAACTCGGGCACCGGCGTATCGCCATGATCGCCGGCGTCACCCGCGGCAACGACCGGGCGGCGGCCCGGGTGGACGGCGTGCGCGATGCGCTCGCGGCGCGCGGCCTGCATCTCGACGAATCGAACCTGATCGAGTCTCCCTACCGTCTCGAGGCCGGCGCCGATGCGGCGCGGCAACTCCTGGCGGCGCCCACGCCCTGGCAGAACCGTCCGACCGCGATCGTCTGCGGCAACGATGTGCTCGCCGCCGGCGCGCTGACGGCAATCCGCGACCTCGGCCTCAAGGCGCCGGCGGACGTGTCCGTGACCGGCTTCGACGATATCGACCTGGCCATCGTGCTCGATCCGTCGCTCACCACCGTACACGTTCCCCATCGCCGGATGGGGCAGGCGGCCGCCAGGTTGCTGCTCCGGCTGCGCGCCCGGGAAGACGACACGACCAACGTCGTCTTCGAGACGGCGTTGGTGGAGCGCGGTTCGCTCGCTGCGGCGGGAAAGTGACGATGGCGGGGGACAACGACGAACTTCCGCCGAAGGCCCAGGGAATGTAGGACACGGGAATGCAGGACACGGGCGCACTCGCGCCGCGCGGGCATTGTCATCCGGGGCGCCGTCATCCGGGGCGCCGGCCGCGGGGCGCCAACATCGGGAATGGAGAATCCAAATGATCGATTTCGTAGTGCATGACGAGGGCGACAGCGTCGGGGTCGTCGTCGTCGAGGGCGTACAGGCGGGAGCGGAGCTCACCGGCTGGATCATGGATCAGGACGAGGAAATCGCGTTCCGGGCGGCGAGCGATATCCCGATCGGCCACAAGCTTGCGATCAAGCCGATGAAGACCGGCGACACGGTAATCAAATACGGCATCGACATCGGCCGGGTGGTGGCGGACATCGCGGTGGGCGAGCACGCCCATGTGCAGAACATCAAGACCAAACGCTGGTAGGAGAAGACACGATGGCAATGGATCTGGCGAACGCGACGTTCCGGGGCTACCGCCGTGAGAACGGCCGGGCCGGCGTGCGCAACCATGTGATCGTCCTTCCCGTCGACGATCTCTCGAATGCGGCGTGCGAGGCGGTGGCCAACAACATCAAGGGCGCCATGGCGATCCCGCACCCCTACGGCCGGCTTCAGTTCGGGGCGGACCTGGAGTTGCACTTCCGCACCCTGATCGGCACCGGCGCAAACCCCAACGTCGCCGCGGTGGTCGTGGTCGGCATCGAGGAAGGCTGGACGCAGCGCGTGGTCGACGGCATCGCCGAGACCGGCAAACCGGTCACCGGCTACGGCATCGAGCTGCACGGCGACCACGAGACCATCATGCGGGCGTCGAAGACCGCGCGCGAATACGTTCAGTGGGCATCGGAAGCCGTGCGCGAAGAAGTGCCCCTTTCGGACCTTTGGGTGTCCACCAAGTGCGGCGAATCGGACACGACATCGGGCTGCGGGTCCAATCCCACCGTCGGCAACGCCTTCGACAAGCTCTACCCGCTCGGCGCCACAATGGTCTTCGGCGAGACCACCGAGATCACGGGCGGCGAGCATCTGGTCGCCGAGCGTTGCCGCACCCCCCAAATCCGCGAGCGGTTCATGTATATGTTCAACCGCTACCAGGAGGTCGTCGAGCGCCACAAGACAAGCGACCTCTCCGAGTCCCAGCCGACCAAGGGAAATATCGCGGGCGGACTCACCACCATCGAAGAAAAGGCCCTCGGCAACATCCAGAAAATCGGCCGCGAGTGCCTGGTCGACGGTGTGCTCGACAAGGCGGAAACGCCGGACGGCCCCGGGCTGTGGTTCATGGATTCGTCTTCGGCCGCCGCCGAGATGGTGACCCTGTGCGCCGCGGCCGGCTTCGTGGTGCATTTCTTCCCCACCGGCCAGGGCAACATCATCGGCAACCCGATCCTGCCGAATATCAAGATCTGCGCAAACCCGCGCACCGTGCGCACCATGGGCGAGCATGTCGACGTCGACGTCTCGGGGCTGCTGCGCCGGGAAATGACCCCGGACGAGGCGGGCGACGCGCTGCTCGACATGATGATCCGCACCGCCAACGGCAGGCTGACGGCGGCGGAGGCCCTCGGCCATCGCGAGTTCGTGCTGACGAGGCTCTACGAAAGCGCCTGAGCCGGACCCAGGCACCGATCGCGCCGCACGCCGCCGCCGACGGGACTCCCCTGCGAAAAGGGGCGAAACGCAAGAAAAAGGCGCCGGCATGGGTTCCCCGGCAAACCCCTCCCCCTAACCCCCTCCCCCAAGGGGAGGGGGGCGAAACGCCCGTGTTCCGTGCGCTTTTCCCGCTTCCGCACGGCGGATCCCGTTAAAACATCCCCCCTCCCCTCCGGGGGAGAGACTGCCCTGAGCTTGCCGAAGGGGGGTTAGGGGGAGGGGGATTCAGAGCCGCTGTACCGCACTTCCGCAGAGGAATCCGCTGAAACTGGAGAAGGACAAGGGTTCCGGCGGGGTCTGCCGGGACACTCTAAAAATATTTCCTTTTTTTCGATAATAGTCCTTGACACGGCGGGTTCCGCACCCTATATCGGCCCTGTCAACGCCCGAACTGCGCCCGCCGCGGCCGGCCGCCTCGGTCCGGGAGCCTCGAAGTCCTGACCTCCCAAATCCTAATCCTCAAAGCGTTGCTGCCCCGGATCGTCGCTCCGCTCCGTCCGGGGCGGCAACGGGGTTGTATTTTTTGACACTTCAGCGGAGCCGCGCCGCCCGGTGCGGATATAGCAATATTTCCTATTACGATTATTTTCGCGACTCTCCCGAATCGCGTTTTTCCAGCGTTTCTGCGGGGTTCGGGCGTTTCGAGGGCCGCCGAAACGCAAAAAAACATCATATACAGACCGGTCTGTCTAATCCGGCTTACGGCGTGAAAAACGGCGGAAAACTGCGAAAAAACACGACACCAACGGAGGAAGTACTGAAATGAACGATCAAAAACAGGAAGGCCGCAGGCCTGCCGCAGGCGCGCCGGTTGGCAGGACGGCTCCGGGCGCCGCACCGCCGGCCGGAACTGCAACACCCGGTCCGCAAAGCCCAATCTGCAAAACCGGTACTGCAAACGGGGAGTTGCAAAGGAGCGGTTCGCGCAGCCTCCGCCTCTTTTCCCAGGGGAATCGGACGGGGCCGGGCGCCTGCCCGGCGAGGCCGCCGCCCGCCTCTCAGGTCCGGCCGATCTTCGGTTCCTCGCCGCGCAGCAGGCGGCGGATGTTGGCGGCGTGGCGGATCCAGATCATGACGGCGAGCAAGCCCGCGACCTCCGCCATCTGAGCGTAGAGGACCGGGCTTCCGGGGTCCGGCGCCGCCAGCCAGCCCAGCGCCTTGGCGCCGATGGGCGCCGCCACGAAGGCGGCGAGCGCCGCCAGACTGGAAAAGCGGAACGCCGCAGCGACGAGCAGCCAGGCCAGACAGGCCAGCGCGCCGACCGGCCAGCAGCCGGCGAGCAGGACGCCGAGCGCCGTTGCCACGCCCTTGCCGCCCCGGAACTTCAGCCAGACCGGAAACAGATGGCCGAGAAAGGCGCCGGCCCCGGCGGCGACGGCGATATCGGGCCCGTACAGGCTGTAACCGACCAGCAGGGCCGCCGCGCCCTTGCCGCCGTCGAGCAACAGGGTGGCCAGCGCCAGGGCCTTGCTGCCGGTGCGCAGCACGTTGGTTGCGCCGATATTCCCCGAACCCATCCGGCGCAGGTCGCCCTTGCCGGCGAGCCGGGTGAGCACCAGGCCGAACGGGATCGCGCCGAGCAGATAGCCGGCCAGCAGCGCCGAGAGCAGATAGGGCCAGGCGAAGGCCCAGCTGATCGGGTCCGGCACCGCCCGCCGCTCCTACGCCAGCCGGTCGTGCAGCACGCGCCCCTCGACGACGGTGCGCATCGCCAGGCCCTGGACCGGAAGGTTGTCCCAGGGCGCGTTCTTCGACTTGCTGAGGAAGGTGTCCGGGTCGATGCGCCAGGGCCGGTCCGGGTCGATCAGCACCAGGTCCGCCGGACCGCCCTTGCGCAGCCGGCCTTCGGCGAGCCCGAGAATGCCGGCCGGGCCGCCGGTCAGCTTGCCGAGCAGGTCCACCATGCCCAGCCGGCCCTTGTGCACCAGCGCCAGGCTGAGCGGCAGCAGCGTCTCCAGCCCGGCGATGCCGTTCTCCGCCTGGGCGAACGGCACCCGTTTGCTGTCCTGGTCGTGGGGCGCGTGGTCGCTGGCAATGGCGTCGATCGTGCCGTCGGCAAGGCCCTCGACGATGGCTTCCCGGTCGTCTTCCGTGCGCAGGGGCGGCGACAGCTTCGCAAAGGTCCGGTAGTCGCCGATGGCGGTCTCGTTGAGGGTGAAGTAGGGCGGCGCGGTATCGCAGGTGACCGGCAGCTCGCGGGCCTTGGCGCGCCGGATGGCATCGACCGCAGCCGCGGTCGAGACATGGGCGGCGTGGTAGCGCCCGCCGGTCGCTTCGACCAGGCGCAGGTCGCGCTCGATCGTCATGACTTCCGCGACCGGCGGAATACCGCGCAGTCCGAGGCGCAGCGCCATCTCGCCGCCGTTCATGACGCCGTTCTCGGCCAGGGCGGGATCTTCGGGATGCTGGACGATGAGAAGCCCGAAGGTCCGGGCGTAGTTCAGCGCCCGCTGCATGACCCGCGAATTCGCGATTGCCCGGGTGCCGTCGGTAAAGGCCAGCGCGCCGGTCTCCGCCAGCAGGCCCATTTCGGTCAGCTCGCGGCCTTGCAGCCCCTTCGTCGCGGCGGCGTAGCAGAAAACCTTGGTCGCCTTCACCTCCCGGGCGCGCCGGGCGATGAACTCGACGCCGGCGACATCGTCGATCGCCGGATCGGTGTTGGGCAGGCAGACCATGGTCGAGACGCCGCCGGCGCCGGCGGCCGCGCTCGCCGTCCCGATGGTCTCCTTGTGCTCCTCGCCGGGTTCGCGCAACTGCGTGCGCATGTCGACCAGGCCGGGCGCCAGGATCATGCCGCGGCAGTCCACGACCTCGACCGAGGGCGGCGGTGCGTCGCTGAACAGCCTGGGTCCGAAATCGGCGATCGTCCCGTCGCTCGCGATCAGCGCGCCGGGCGTATCCAGCCCGCTCGCCGGGTCGACCAGCCGGGCGTTGACGTAGGCGACCGTGCCGGAGCGTGTGCCCCCGTGGCGTGTGCCCCTGTATCGTTCGTTTGCGCCCGCCATCAATCGTCGCCCGGTTCCGGCAGGTTGCGGGTCAGCACTTCCAGGCACGCCATGCGCACGGCGACGCCCATCTCGACCTGCTCCTGTATGGCGCTGCGGCCGATATCGTCGGCGACCTCGCTGTCGATCTCGACGCCCCGGTTCATCGGGCCGGGATGCAGGATCAGCGCGTCGGGCTTCGCGTTCGACAGCTTCTGCCGGTCCAGCCCGAAAAAGCGGAAATACTCGCGGATCGACGGCACATAGCTGCCCTGCATCCGCTCGAGCTGGAGCCGCAGCATCATCACGATGTCGGCGTCCTTCAGGCCGCTCGCCATGTCGTGGAACACCTCGACGCCGAAACGCTCCATCGTGCCGGGCACAAGTGTCGGCGGGCCGATGACCCGGACCCGCGCGCCCATGGTGTGCAGCAGGAAGATGTTGGAGCGCGCGACCCTGCTGTGAACGACATCTCCGCAGATCGCCACGGTCAGGCCCTGCAGCCGGCCCTTGCGCCGCCGGATCGTCACGGCGTCGAGCAGGGCCTGGGTCGGATGCTCGTGGGCGCCGTCGCCGCCGTTGACGACCACGCATTCGACCTTCTGCGACAGGAGGCTGACCGCGCCGCTCTCGGGATGCCGGCAGACCAGCACGTCCGGATGCATGGCGTTCAGCGTGAGCGCCGTATCGAGCAGCGTCTCGCCCTTTTTGATCGAACTGTGCTCGATCGACATGTTGACGACGTCGGCGCCGAGCCGGAGCGCCGCCAGCTGGAAGGACGTGCGGGTGCGCGTCGAATTCTCGAAAAACAGGTTGATGACGGTCCGGCCGCGCAGTGCCTTGCCGGGCTTGCGCGCGCGCCGGTTGCGCTCGGCATAATGGTCCGACCGGTCGAGCAGCAGGCTGATTTCGTCGGCCGAAAGGTTTTCGATCCCCAGCAGGTTGCGGTGCCGGAACTCGAACTTCGGTTTTTTCAGCGGGACGGCCATTAAAGCCGCGATATAGGCACGCTCCACAGCAAAGGGCAAGCGGGCTTCAGGACGGCGAAGGACTGCCGCTGCCCCCGGCGCGGCCCCCGGTGCGGCCCCCGACGCGACCGAGCTGGCGCTCCCGGACCCAGATATACAGGCCCGCCAGCACGACGATGCCCGCGCCGAGCAGCGTCATGACATCCGGATAGTTGCCGAAAATCGCGATTCCGAACAGGGCGGCCCAGACCAGGGTGGAATAGCCGAAGGGCGCGAGCAGCGACGCTTCGGATCGGGCGAAGGCGGCGATCAGCAGGAACTGTCCGGCGCCCGCCGTAACGCCGCTGCAGGCCAGCCACAACCAGCCCAGTGGCGACGGGTTCTGCCAGACGAACGGCATGACGGCCGACGCGGCGGCGATGCCGACGACCGGCGTCCAGAACATGGTCGTGAAGGGATGGTCGTCGGCCGCGATGGCCCGGGTGACGATCTGGTACAGGGCGAAGCCGACCGACGCGCCGAGCGGCAGCAGCATGGCCCAGTGGAAGGCGCCGCCCGGCTGCATGATGACAAGCACGCCGGCGAAGCCGAACGCGACCGCCGCCCAGCGCCGCGGCCCGACCCTTTCGCCCAGGAACAGGACGCTCAGGACGACCAGGATCAGCGGCCCGGCATACATGATCGACGCGCCGGTCGCGAGGGTCAGGTAGTACAGGCTGCCGAAAAACAGCGTGTTGGTGCAGTACAGGATGGCGGAGCGTACCAGCTGCAACCGGGGCCGGTTCGGCCGGACCCGTCCGCGGTAGCGCGGCAGCAGGAACAGCGGCAGGAAGCACAGCCAGTGGAACAGCATGCGGCCCCAGGTGACCTGGAATACGCTCAGTTCGTCGGCGAGGAACTTCACGAACACATTGGTGCTCATGAAGAACAGGGTGGCGCCGAGCATCAGCAGGATGCCGCTGCGGTCGGCGCGCCGGCCGGCGCTTTCACGGGTGGCGGCGGAGGGCACGGTCGCGGCCGGCCGTTCAGTCCGGAGCGGCGGCGCGGCGGGTTTCGCGCCGCCAGATATAGAGGCCGCTGCCGATAATCACCGCCGCACCGAGCAGCACCCACAGATCGGGCAGATCGCCGAAAAGCCACCAGCCGAAGGCGCCGGCGAACGGGAGCTGGACGTAGATGAAGGGCGCCACGGTCGAGGCTTCGGCAAACTGGAACGCCTTGATCAGCAGGAACTGGCCGGCAAAGCCGAAAAATCCCGTGAACAGCAGGAGCAGCCATTCGCCGGCGGTCGGCGGGCTCCACACGGCGAACGCCATCGGGGTCGTGACCGCCAGTCCGACGAGGCTGGTGTAGAAGAACAGGGTCAGCGGGTGCTCGGAGAAGCTGAGCAGGCGGGTCGAGACCTGGTAGCAGGCGTAGCACAGGCTGGCGAGCAGGGGCAGCAGCGCCGCCCATTGCAGGAAATCCGTGCCCGGCCGCAGAATGATCAGCACGCCGAGGAAGCCGACCGCGATCGCCGAGCGCCGCCTCCAGCCGACCGGCTCGCCGAGCGCCCAGGGCGACATCAGGGTCACAAGCAGGGGCGCCGAAAAGACCAGCGCCGTCGCTTCGGCAAGCGGCATCAGGCTGATCGCCCCGATACCCGCCAGGGTGCCGCCGCCAAGGAACAGGGAGCGCAGGATGTGCATCGCCGGGCGCCCGGTCCTGACCAGCCGGATCGTCGTCGGGGCCAGGAAGATCGGCACCGTGAGCAGGAAATGGAAAAGGTAGCGGCCCCAGACGACCGTTTCGTAGGGCTGCGTCGCCGTCAGGTATTTCGCCGCGGCCTCCATCACGCTCAGGCAGAATATGGCGCCGATCATCAGCAGGATGCCGAGCCGGGGCCGGCTGGAGCGGGTGGGAGAGTTCAAGGCGCAGGTCGGGCGAGATCGATCGGAGCGGGCCATCGGCGGAGTTGCCGGCAAACCCGCAGGCGGCGTTTTTTGACAGAGCCGGGAGCGGCGGGCAACCCGCCGGCCATGCCGCCTGCGCGCCGGCGCCATGCGCCCGCCGCCCGAAATTTCTTTGCGCTCCCGGCGCCTCGGGATATACCTGCACATGCAGACAATTCGGCGCTCAATTCCGGGAGGACGGGCGATGGACGGGCTGGAGAGTGCGAACGCGGCGGCGCGGATTGCCGGACCGAGCGGCGATTTTTCGCGAATTCCCTATCATCTGTACACCGACCAGTCGGTGTTCGACCTCGAGCAGGAGCGGATTTTCCGGGGACCGACCTGGAACTATCTCGGCTTCGAAGCCGAAGTCAGGGAGCCGGGCGACTACATCACCGGCTATGTCGGGACGACGCCCTATGTCCTGACGCGGGACAAGGACGGCGCCCTCCACGCCTTCGTCAACCGCTGCGCCCATCGCGGTGTCGCCGTGGTCCGGAACCTGCGCGGCAACGCCCGCAACTTCACCTGCATCTACCACCAGTGGTGCTATGCGCTGAACGGCGACCTGATCGGCGTGCCGATGATGAAGGGCATGCGCGGCGTCGGCGGCTACCCGGAGGATTTCCAGATTGCCGATCACGGGCTGACCCGGCTGCGCCTGGCGACGTTCTCGGGCATCGTGTTCGGCACCTTCAGCGACGAGACGCCGCCGCTGGAGGACTATCTCGGTCCCGCGATCTGCGCCCGGCTCAAGACGGTGTGCGGCCGGCCGATCAAGGTTACCGGCTATCACCGCCACACGATGCGCGCGAACTGGAAGCTGTTCGTCGAGAACACCCGCGACATGTATCACGCGCCGATGCTGCATCCCTTCGTCTCGGTGTTCGAGATCGCCGACGCGGCGATGCAGGCCACCATGGAGATGAGCCACCGGGGCGGCCTGAATTCGATTCTCTCCGGCTACAAGCCGACGGATGCCGACGGCGGGCGGCCGCCGCCGCGCCAGGGCAAGCGCATTCCGCTCGAGGAACCGGATGTCGCGATCGGCGTGCCGGAATTTCCGGACGGGCTGGCCATCTCGATTATCTCGATCTTCCCGTCGTGCCTGTTCACCCTGCCGGGCAACACCTTCAGCGTGCGGCAGATCCGGCCCAAGGGCGTGGACGAGGTCGAGACCCTGTACACCTGGTACGCCTTCGAGGACGACGACGACGAGATGGCCGAGCGGCGGCGCATGCAGAGCAACATGTTCGGCCCGGCCGGCTATGTCGCGATGGAGGATGCCGAGGCGATGGAGCTGATCCAGCAGCGCATTTCCGACGCCGCCCTGGAGGGCCGGTCGCTGCTCGAATTCGGCGGGCGCGGGACGGAGGACCGGATCGACCACATGCTGAGCGAGGGCGCCCTCCGGGCATTCTGGAAGGGCTATTGCGACATCATGGGGATCGAGCCCGGCCCGGCCGGAGCGGCCTGACGATGACGGACATGGCGACTTTGGAGGCGGAACTGCGGATTTCGCGGTTGAACCTGGACTATGCCCGCTGCATCGACGAGGACCGGCTGGAAAGCTGGGTCGATTTCTTCGACGGCGAGGAGGCGCGTTACCTGATCCACCCGCGCGAGAACGCCGATGCCGGCCTGGAAGGCTATTGGATGTATTGCAGGAACAAGCCGATGATGCGCGACCGGATTCTGGCGCTGCGCAAGGCGAACATCTACAACATCCACTACGACCGGCACATCGTCGGCGGCAGCCAGGTCGTCGGCGTCGAGGACGGCGTTTACGACGTGCGGACCAGCTATTGTGTCATCCAGACCGACGTCGAGGGCCGAAGCGAGGTGTTCAGCGCCGGCGAATATCGCGACAAGGTAGTGCTGAACGGCGGCGGAGCGAAATTCCGCGAGAAGATCGTCGTGCCGGACACCTTCAACATCGAGCGCCCCCTCGCCGTTCCCCTTTAGCGGTTCGCTCCGTCCCCGGCTCCGTTCGCCGCCCGCCGCTCGGGTACGATCCGGACGCGCACCAGGTCCGCGCCGCTGCCGGTATTGTCGGTCAGCGAGACCGACATCGCCGACACCGCGTTGAGGCTGGGCAGGTTCATGTCCTTGGCATAGGGCGTGACCCAGTGGTCGAACTGGCCGACCATCAGGATCGTATCGGGCCGGATGCCCTCGCGCAGTTCGGCAACTCCGCGGGTGGCGCCGGTCGCCGATTCGATCCGTACGGGATCGCCGTCCCCGATGCCGAGCGCCTGCGCCGCCGACCGGTTCATCACCACGCCGCGGTGGCCGGCGACGTTGTCCGCAACCTCGCGGATCATCGGGATGGTGACGTTGGCGCCCCAGGAATATTGCATGCTGCGCGCGGTCAGCGCCCACAGCGGATAGTCGTCCGGATCGGCGCCGACCTCGCGGACATGGTCGGTCCAGTAATCGGGGAAACTGCGGTAGGACGGCAGCGCCTCGTATTCCTCGAGCTGTTTCTCCCACCAGTCGATACCGGCTTCGCGCAGCCGGTTGGCGAGCTGTTCGCCGTGCCGCTTGAGCCGCTCCTGGTAGGGCATCTCGAAGCGCAGGCCGTGCCGTTGGAAGAAAGGATAGAGATACCAGTCGCGCTCCGCCGCCTCGCGCAGCAGGTAGCCGTGCTCCCTGAACCAGTCGATGCCGCGCACTTCCTCGCCTCCGGTGAGCGCATGGCTGCCGGCGCGCGCCACACGGTCCCAGATTTCGTCGGCGGTATGGCGCCGGTCGGGAGCGAGACCGTAATCGTAGGCTTCCGACGCCAGCGGCACTCCGAGCCGGCCGCCGTTGATGACGCCGTGATAGGCGTCGAGGATTCCGGTGCGCTGCGCCAGTTCGCTGGCGATGTCGGTCAGGTCGCGGCAGTCGACGGCGGGTTCGACCGCCGGCTGACGGATCGCCCAGCCGCGATGGTGCCAGAACTGCTCCATGAACTGGCTGCCGCCGATCTTGATGAGCTGCAGGCTTTCGAGGTCGGTCGCCTCGGGCAGCAGCAGGTCGGCCATCCAGTTGGTTTCGTCGAGCGTGTAGGCGAAGCTGATGAGATAGGGGAAATCCGCGATCATGTCGGCGACGCGCGGTCCGTCCCACATCGAGATCGCCGGGTTGGTGCGGAAGGTGATCCAGACGTCCGGCAGGGTCTGGCGCGGCATCCCTTTCGGTTTCGTATTGTGGAAGATCCACGGCAGCGTGGTCGGCCCGAGCGCCTGGGAGCGCGGCGAATCCCCGGCGAGCGGGACCAGCGTGTTGTAGGCATTGCGGATGTTGGGCTGCGCCTGCCAGCCCTGGGGCGACGTGTCGTTGAACGGAAAATCCATGAAGCCGTCGTTGGTCGGCGCGATGCTGGCGAAGCGGTCGTCCGGCGGCTCGTTGAGCTTGAGCACGGCCGGCCCGACCGTGCCGCCCGGCACTTCCAGCGCGCCGACCAGCGTTGCCAGCACGACCCGCGCCCAGCAGGCCTGGTAGCCGCCCCAGCCGTTGTTGACGCTCTTGCCGAGCAGGATGGAGACCGGCCGCAGCGGCAGCGTCTCGCCGTCGATCTCAATCGTCTCGCCGACCCGGGCGTGGGCGAGGAATTCGTCGGCGACGCGCCGGATGCGTTCGGCCGGGATATCGCATTCGCCTTCCGCCCAGTCCGGCGAATAGGACGCCATATGGTCGAGCAGAAGCTGGAAGGCGGGCTTCGCCTCGGCGTCCTCGTGCCGCCAGAGTGCGCCGTCCGCGCCGCGCTCGACGCCCGCCGCGCGATAGCCGCCGGCCAGCGCCGGTTCGCCGATTTCGGCATCGAACGGCTTGTCCGCGCCGTCCGCCAGATCCCGGATCAGCGGCTTGTCGCTTTCGGGATCGCGCAGATAGTAGCCGTTCGGCCCGACCAGATAGGGCGCGGCGGTGTCCCGGCCGAGAAACGGCAGGTCGCAGACCGCGCGCCAGTCCCGCTCGTGCAGGATGCGGTGGATCAGGGCGTAGAGGAAGGCCGCGTCCGTCTTCGGTCTGACCGGCAGCCATTCGGACGAGCAGGCCGCGGTGACCGACAGATGCGGCTCGACCTGGACGCGCTTGAGGCCGGCGGCGCGCGCGTCGGCCTGGCGCCAGGCGCCGGTGACGCCCGACGAATTCTCGATATTCTTGCCGCAGTTGACGATGTAATCGCAGCGCGGCGTGTCGGGCGCGCAGACGAAGGCCCGGTGCCACAGTTCGCCGTAGAAATGCTCCGAATGGTAGCATTTGGCGCCGGAGCCCGCGCCGTAGCCCATATCGACCGGGCCCCAGGCGGCGAGGAAGGCGGGCAGCGTGCCGATATATTTGGGCGGCGAGTCGTCGCCGCCGAGGGTGAAGGCGAGGCGCGGATAGCCGGACTCGTCGCGCAGGCCCCTTGCGCGGATCGCGTTGAGCCTGTCGGCGACGATGTCGAACGCCTCGTCCCAGGAGATCGGCGCAAAGCCGGGATCCTCGTCCCGGCCCTTGCGCGGGTTGGTCCGCTTCATCGGTTGCGCGATGCGGTGCGGGTTGTAGGTTTTCTGGATCAGCCCGTAGGCCTTGACGCACACCCGGCCGCCGCCGGGATGCTCGTCCTCGATGTCGTAGTTGGATTCGATGCGGGTCGCGACGCCGTCCTCGACCTCGACCTTCATCAGATCGGGCCCGGCGACGCACTGGTAGCAGAAAATCGGGACCTGTTTCCTGGTTTTGATTTCGTTCATGGAACCCGGGCGGGTCAGCCCGCTCCCTCGATTTTTTTCCGTTTGGCGATCAGGCGGTCCCTGGTCTTTTCATTGTCGACGACGAACCGGTTGTGCTTGCCGCGCCCGACCTGTTCGATGGCGTCGGTGACCACCGCTTCCATCGTCACCATCCGGCCGTCGACGCCGGTAACCTCGACGGAGACCTCGACCCAGGCGCCGGCGGGGGTCGGCGCCATGTGATCGACGGCGACATGGGTGCCGACCGTGTTCTGTTCGCCGGGCAGGTGCCGCTGGATGAATTCCTGGCAGGTCATCTCGATGTCCTCGACCATGGAGGGCGTCGAATAGACCGCCAACTCCGCGTCCATGTGAGAGATGATCCGGCTCTCATCGATATCGATCCGCCGCGTGTGCTTCATGCCGGCCTTGATGTCTTCAATCATGTCGCCTCCAGCCCCCGTCGAGCCGGGGGGTGTCTCTCCCGATACAATGATCGGGTACCGAACATCTTAGCCGGGGAGCGCCCCATGCCAAGCGCCTTCCCGTATGGCGTCCCGGGCCCCGGCCGGCCGCCGGAGCATTGCAGAATCCGCATATCGCCAACCTATTGAAAGCATTCGATTTCCCAACTCCCGTTGTTTCGGCGCAATGGACATTTATGGACAAAAATGGACATTCATGGACATTTTCATCCTTCGAAAACACCGAAGCCATGCACGGAATGCATGGCTCGGGCCGTCGCGGTCCACGCGGGGCCTTGGAGTCATATAGTCCGAATTGGCGGCGACGGTAGGGCCCGCGCCCGGCGCGCGGCCGGCCGCCGGAGCGAATCCCGCGAAATCCGTTGCGGGGTGCGGGATCAGACGCTAGGTTTGGCGCCCCCGGCGGAGGGGTGGCCGAGCGGCTGAAGGCGCACGCTTGGAAAGCGTGTATACGTTAATAGCGTATCGTGGGTTCGAATCCCACTCCCTCCGCCACACACCCACGCCCACATTCGGTTTCCTGGCTCCACCTGAAAATTTCGATCCTTCTCCCGGCGGCCTGCGATCTACGGTTCCAGATCAAACTCGCCCGGGTCCCCGAGCGCAAAGGGGAACACGCTCTTGAGGTCACCGATTTTCTTCTGCCAGAGTTCGATGAAGACAGCCACCTTACGGCTTGAATGCCGATAGTTGGGATAAAGCGTGAAGACGGGAACATTTTCCGAATGCCATTCCGGCAAGACCGGTTTTACCAATCCGATATCCTGTTCGCTTTCGACAAAAAAATCAGGCAGGTAGGCGATGCCCAGATTGGCCACGGTGAAATATTTGACCATCCAAAAATTGGCCGACCGGAATCTGCCCTGGGGGGACAGCGTTGCTTTCTTTCTTCCTCTCTCCAGTTCCCAGGGCTGCACGCTCCGACTCTGAAAATCATATAAATACTGAATGCACTGGTGCTCATTGAGTTCTTCAACGGAACGCGGCGCGCCATAATTCTCCAGATATTTCGTGCCGGCATATAAACCGAATTTGAATTCCCAGATTTTTCGGCCGATCAACGAGGTATCGGGCGGGTTTCCCACATATATCAGGCAATCGATATCCGGATCGTCGAAATAGGCCTGATAGTCGGAGAGGATTTCAACGTCGAAAAGGACGTCCGGATGCGCATGTGCGAACTCTTCAAGAATTGGGCCGACGGTAGACGTGCCGAACTCGGAAGCTACCCCGACGCTCAACCGTCCACTTAATTTTTCTTCGGTTGTCTTGATGTCGTCCGTGGCATCCTCTATGGCGGCCAAAATGTTTCGGCAATGAGACAGGTACCGCGATCCCTCGTCGGTCAATTCCAGCCGCCGCGGCAGCCTCACGAATAGATCCGTGCCCAAGGCATCCTCCAGACGCCTGATCTGGTGGCTTACGGTCGCCTTGGGGAGGTGATTGTTCTTGGCCGCCGCCGAAATGCTGCCCGCCCGGACAACCTGCACGAAGCAGTTCAAGTCTCTCAGCTCAATTTGCATCGTATTACGTGTCCAAAATATTAGACGGTAGTTCTCAATT
>JAJEAZ010000396.1 GCA_022824105.1 Alphaproteobacteria bacterium | reverse complement strand
CCCATCAACACGGCGAGGCCGTTCCGGCGGGCCGCTTCTGCGGCTTCCGCCGTGGTCGGGAATTCGGCGATGGCGACGCCGTCGCGCACCGACTCCCCGATATGCTCGACGGTCGCGTCGTCATGGCTCGCCAGGGTGATGTTCCGGCCCTCCAGCGCCTTGACGACCAGCGCGCGGTGGCGGGCGCTGAACTGCTGCTGGGCCTGCTGCTTGGCCTTCACATAGTCGTCCATCTCACCGTCGCTCAGGCCGTAGCGGCCCTGGTAATATTCGCGGTGCTTGCCGAGATCGACGAACTGCCTTTGTCCCGGCGTGTGGTCCATCAGCGAGACCAGGCGGACCAGAGGGTCGTCCATGAAGGGCGAGAGGCGCTCCATCAGGTCCGGGCTGGAGACCTCGCAGCGCAGGTGCAGGAAATGCTCCGCGCGCAACACACCCCATCGCATCGCCCTCTTCACGGCGTCCGCCATGCCCGAGAGATGGTCCGGGCGGGCCTTGTCGCCGCCGCCGATCCGCACGGTATCGAGCGCCGTCGTGATTCCGGCGGCGGCGAGCTGGCTGTCATGGGCCAGCACCGCGGCCTCCGCCGGCCACGCGACGCCGGGGCGCGGCGTGAACTGGCGCTCCAGATTGTCGGTGTGGAGCTCGACGAGGCCGGGCAGCAGGTAGTCGCCTTCGAAGTCCAGCGCCGCGCCGGCGCGGACGGACCCCTCGCCGACTTCCGAGAACCGCCCGTCCGCCACCTCGACGGCGCCGGAAACGACGTCGTCCCGCGTGACGATCCGGGCGTTGGTAATCGTGAGGTCCGGCATCAGGCCGCCTCCCTTGCGGCGGTGAGCGGAACGGTCCGCGTCGCCACCGCGTCCCGCACCTCGGCATCGTGGAAAATCCCGACAATCGCAGCGCCCCGCCCGGCGGCCTCCCGGATGAGCTCGAACACGACATCCCGGTTTTCCCGGTCCAGCGATGCGGTCGGCTCGTCCAGCAGCAGCACGGGGTAGTCGGCGACGAAGACGCGCGCGAGATTGACCCGCTGCTGTTCGCCTCCGGAGAAGGTGGCGGGCGCCAGCCGGTGCAGCGCGGCCGGAATATTGAGGCGCTGGAGCATGCGGCGCGCTGCTTTCGTTGCGGCTTCTGGGTCCGCGCCGCGCCCACGAAGCGTCTCGGCGACCACGTCCTCCGCGGCGACGCGCGGGACCGCGCGCAGGAACTGGCTGACATGGCCGACGGTTTCCCTGCGAACGGCGAGTATCCGGCGGGGATGCGCGGCCGCCATGTCCACGGTCCCGTCCCGGTGCCGGACGAGGATGCGCCCCCGGTCGGCCCTGTAGTTGGCGTAGATGCAGCGGAGCACCGTGCTCTTGCCGATGCCGGAGGGACCGTGAAGCGCCACGCATTCGCCCGGCTCCACGACGAGGTCGAAGCCCGCCAGCACGGGAAGACGCACGCCGCCCTGGTTGTGCAGGGTGAAGGATTTCGCCAGGCCCCCGATTTCGATTGCCGCCGTCAATGGCTGTGGCCCCTTGCCGTCACGGATGGATTACCGAAGACACGAGAAGCTGCGAATAGGGATGCTGCGGGTCGTCGAGGACCTGGTCCGTCAGCCCGGACTCCACCACCTCGCCGCGGCGCATGACGAGCAGGCGGTGCGACAGCAGGCGCGCGACGGCCAGGTCGTGCGTGACGATGACGGCCGCCAGCCCGAGATCGGACACCAGGCCGCGCAGCAGGTCGAGCAGCCGCGCCTGCACGGAGACGTCGAGCCCGCCCGTGGGCTCGTCCATGAACACGATGCGCGGGGCCGTCACGAGGTTGCGCGCGATCTGGAGGCGCTGCTGCATCCCGCCCGAGAAGGTGAAGGGCAGGTCGTCCATGCGGCCGGTGTCCATCTCGACCTTGTCGAGCCAGTCGGTGGCGGCCTGCCGGATATTGCCGTAATGGCGGGCGCCCACCGCCATCAGGCGCTCGCCGATATTGGCGCCCGCGCTCACCCCCATGCGCAGCCCCTCGCGCGGGTTCTGGTGGACGAAGCCCCAGTCGGTGCGCATCAGCAGGCGCCGGGCCGGCTCGCTCATGCGGTAGATGTCCGCCGGGCCGTCATGGCGCGTGGCGTATTCGACCGTGCCCGAAGTCGGCTCCAGGCGCGCGGAAATGCAGTTCAGCACCGTCGTCTTGCCGGAGCCGGATTCCCCGACAATGCCCAGCACCTCTCCCGGCCAGACCTCGAACGACACGTCGCGGCAGCCGAGAATACCGTCATAGAATTTCGTCACGCCCCGGGCGGAGAGGAGCGGCGGCATATCCATCCCGTCGTGCCCTCTCCCCGTCATGCCCGGACGCCCCTCTTCGTCACCCCGGACTTGATCCGGGGTCCATCCCTGACCGCCTGCGCCTGCCGCCGCCGCTGGAGGGCAGGCCAACCGCCGGGGCCTGCCGCGAGAACCGGAGCTGGACCCCGGATCAAGTCCGGGGTGACGGTTGTGGGCCATGCGGTGCGAAGCCGACGCCAGCCGGACAGCAATGGGCTTGTTCCGGGCATGACGGAGGGGGCGCGCAGACACGACACTACGCCCCGCTCCCTTCCGGGTCGCGCGCGGCGGGGCCGGTGTGACCGGCTTTGCGGCGCCTGGCGCAATAGTCCGTGTCCGAGCACACGAACATGCGCCCGCCCCGGTCGTCGGTGACGATCTCGTCGAGGAAGCTCCCGCCCGACCCGCAGAGCGCGCACACATCCGCCCATTTCTGGACCTCGAACGGGTGGTCGTCGAAGTCGAGGCTCCGCACCCCGGTATGCGGGGGGATGGCGTAGATGCGCTTCTCGCGGCCCGCGCCGAACAATTGCAGCGCCGGCGAGCGGTCCATCTTCGGATTGTCGAACTTCGGAATCGGCGAGGGCCGCATCAGGTAGCGCCCGTTCACCCGCACGGGATAGTCGTAGGAGGTGGCGATATGCCCGAACCGCGCAATGTCCTCGTAAAGGCGGACATGCATGACGCCATATTCCTCGAGCGCGTGCATCTTGCGCGTCTCCGCCTCCCTCGGCTCCAGCCAGCGCAGCGGCTCCGGGATGGGCACCTGGTAAACGAGGATCTGGCCGGCCCCGAGCGGCGTTTCCGGTATCCGGTGCCGGGTCTGGAGGATGGTGGCGTCCCCGGTGCGCTCCGTCGTCCCGACGCCGGCCGTCCGCGCGAAGAACTTGCGGATGCTGACGGCGTTGACCGTATCGTCCGCGCCCTGGTCGATCACCTTGAGCGTGTCGTCGCGGCCGATAATGCTGGCCGTGATCTGGATGCCGCCGGTGCCCCAGCCGTAGGGAAGCGGCATTTCCCGGCTGCCGAACGGCACCTGGTAGCCCGGAATGGCGACCGCCTTGAGGATCGCGCGGCGGATCATCCGCTTGGTCTGCTCGTCCAGATAGGCGAAATTGTAGCCGTCCTCCGCCATCGGCGCCTATTCCGCCGCCTCGGCGGGCGGGTCTTCGAACTCCGCCCGGAGCTTCCGCAGCAATTCGAGCTCCGACTGGAAATCGACATAGTGCGGCAGCTTCAGATGCTGCACGAAGCCGGACGCCTCGACATTGTCGCTGTGGTAGAGGACGAACTCCTCGTCCTGCGCCGGGGAATCCGCCGCTTCGTCCAGCTCGCCGGAACGCAGGGCGCGGTCCACCAGCGCCATCGACATGGCCTTGCGCTCCTGGTGGCCGAAGACGAGCCCGTAGCCGCGCGTGAACTGGGGCGGCGTGCGGGCATTGCCCGTGAACTGGTTGACCATCTGCACCTCGGTCACCTCGATCTCGCCGATCTCGATCGCGAAGCCGAGCTCCTCCGGCACGATCTCGACCGCGACCACGCCATAGCGGATTTCGCCGGCGAAGGGGTGGTTGTTCGAGAAGCCGCGCTGGGTCGAATAGCCGAGCGCCAGCAGGAACCCCTCGTCGCCGCGCGCGAGCGCCTGGAGCCGGGCGTCGCGGTCCGCCGGGAAGCGGAGCGGCTCCCTCGTGATGTCCGCCGGCGGCGCCGCGCCCGTTTCCGGCGCGGTTTCCTCCTCGATCAGGCCTTCGCGGCCGAGAATGTCCACGACGCGGGGGACCGGCTCCTCGGCCGCCGGCCCGCGTTCCGCCTCCGGCGTGGGGTTCCGGTCCCGGCTCCCGCCCTCATCGGCGAGGCTGAAATCCAGCAGGCGGTGGGTGTAGTCGTAGGTCGGACCCAGGATCTGGCCGCCCGGAAGGTCCTTGAAGGTCGCGGAAATCCGCCGCCGGATCGCCATGCGCCCCGTATCGATGGGCTCGCTGTTGCCGAGGCGGGGCAGGGTGGTGCGGTAGGCGCGCAGCAGGAAGACGGCCTCGATCAGGTCTCCCTGCGCCTGCTTGATCGCGAGCGCCGCAAGCTCCCGGTCGTGGAGCGAGCCCTCGGCCATCACCCGGTCCACGGCAAGTCCGAGCTGTTCCGCTATCTGGCGCGTCGAGAGTTCGGGGACGCCGGGGTCGCCGCGCCGGGCCGAGTCCAGAAGCCGGTGCGACGCCTCGATGGCCTTCTCGCCGCCCTTGACCGCTACATACATCTCAAAGCCCTATCTGCGTCGAGCGCGGCACGGCCGCCAGGCTGGCCCCGGAGGCGAAGAGCAGGTCGACGCCCAGCGGAAACAGGCGTTCCAGGTCCCGCCGCTGCTTCCAGAAATCATCCGCGAGGCCGGCCGCGCGGAACGCGCGGCGGTCCTCGATGCCGGGTCCCCTGAGGCCGACGGTTTGCCCCGCTTCGAGGGATGCGGCCTGGACGACGAGGGTCGCGCTTTCGTCGGGATAGGCTTCCGAGCCCAGCCGGAAGCCGGCGAGGGGCGGCGCCGCCTCGGGCCGGGCCAGCACGGCGAAGCGCGCGCCGTCCGCCTCGGCCGCCAGCGGGCAGCCGCAATGGAACCGGAGCCAGGCCCGCGTGTCGTCATTGTCCGCCGCGGCGTCCAGCCAGACGGGCGTCTCGAAATCGAGCAGGGTCAGGCAGACCGCCGCGGTCGCCGGGTCCAAGGGCGCCGGCGGGGTCAAGGCGACCGCGATGTCCTGCACGGAGCCGGGCTCCGACATCGCCGCCAGCACGCGGCGGAACACCTGCTGGCTGTCCGGGACCGGCGCGTCGAAGCCCGGTCGAAGCGCCGGTCCGTTGAGCGTCGCAGCCATCGCAATCAGTCCTGCCCGCGGACCATGGTGAAGAACTCGACCCGCGAGCGGTCCGCGTTCGCGCGCTCCCGCTCGCGCTTGGCCCGTTGCTCGGCTTCCAGCGGCGCAATCACCGTCTCCTCCAGCCTCTCCCTGAGGCCGGGCTGCTGGAGCAGCGCGTCGAACGCCGCCGCCAGCTCGGCATGGCGCGCGCTGCGCCCCGCCACATAGGCGATGCCGACCTGGCCGCCTTCCAGCTGGACGGCGCAGCGCGTCGCGCTCATCTCGCCCATATTGAAGGCGCTGCCGGTGCCGCCGGCGCGGCCGCGAACCATGACGAGGCCCGTCTCCGGCGGCCGCAGGCAGCGGTATCCGGGCCTGTCGGCAAGACCGTCCCAGGCGGCTTCAAGCGCGCCGTCTTCCGCCCTGGCGAGAACGCCCATCCATCGCTGCCGCGCCGCAGTCTCAGGGTCTGTCCCGGTCGAGGTCGGCATGTCGCCTGCCGCTCCAGCTTGCCCGGCGCCCATGAGAGCAAAGCCGGGTGACGCTTTTGTGACCCGGTTAGCCGGGGCCTTCCCGCCTTGTCAAGGCGAGGGCGGCGTTCTGCTGCCGGACGGCGGCGGCGCAGATGCCCCTCCGCCATGCCCTGACCGTCTCTATCCGGCGGCCTGTGTCGTGTAGCTGAAGCCGATGGGCGAAACGCAAATGCGGTCGGTGTAGACGACCGGCCTGTCGCCCCTGGAAAAATGCTTCTGCGAGAGCATGAGCAGCGCCCGGCCGCCTTCGGCGTTCAACAGCCTCGCCTCGCTGGAATCGGGATCGGCAGGCTGAAT
>JAJEAZ010000095.1 GCA_022824105.1 Alphaproteobacteria bacterium | reverse complement strand
CAGGTCGCAGGCGGCGACCAGACCGAGGCCGAAACCGGCGGCCGCGCCCTGGACGCTGGCGATCACGGGCTTGCGCATCCGGCGGATGGCGAAGATCGGCAGGTGGATGGCATGGATGCCTTCCACGACGACGCGCTTGCGGTTTTCCTTGTCGATCTCCAGGCGTTCCTTCATCGCGCGGATGTCGCCGCCGGCCATGAAGTGACCCCCGGTCCCGCGCAGCACGACGCAGCGCACGGAATCGTCATGTTCCAGATCCCCGATGACGTCGCGCATGTCGATCCGCATCTGGCCGCTCAGCGCATTCCGCGCCTTCGGGTTGTTGAGCGTGACCCAGGCGATTCCCTTGTCGATCTCGCAAAGCACCGTGTCGCCCATTCCGGCTTCTCCTTGTCTCGGGGCGGGCCAGATTGTAAGCGACGCGGACCGCTTCGGGAAATCAACCATGCTTCGTTACGGCGTGTTCGCCGTTATCGCCGGGGGCCTTGTGCTGGCATTCACCTTCGGGGCGCGCCAGTCGTTCGGCCTTTACCTGAGCCCGATCGGCGCCGACCTCGGCTGGTCTATAGGGATCATGTCGTTCGCGCTGGCGATCCAGAGCCTGTTCTGGGGACTGGGCCAGCCCTTCTTCGGCTGGATAGCCGACCGGTTCGGCACCGGGAGAACACTGGTCATCGGAGCGGCGATCTATGCTGCCGGCCTCTTCTATGCCAGCCGGATGGAGACGCCCGAAGATGCGTATCTGTCGCTCGGCCTGCTTGTCGGCCTCGGCGCGGCGGGATGCGGCATGCCTATCGTGATGACGGCGGTGGCGCGCGCGTTTCCCAGGGAACGCCATCCGCTGGTCATGGCGTTGACGGCAACCGGCGTTTCGCTCGGGCAGTTCTTTGTCACGCCGGCCGCGCCCGTCATTATAGAAGCCTACGGATGGCGAGCCGGTCTGCTGGGTCTCATGGGTCTGATCGGCCTCGTCGTGCTGCTGGCCCTGGTGCTGCGGAGCCGGCCGGCGACGCCGATGCGCGCCATGGAAGTGGACCAGAGCCTGCGCGAGGCGCTGACGGAGGCGTGGGGGCATTCCGGTTACCTGCTGCTGACTGCCGGCTTCTTCGTTTGCGGCTTCCACGTGCAGTTCATTGTGACGCATCTGCCTAATTTCATTGCGGAATGCGGTCTGCCGGCTACCACCGGCGGCTGGGCGATCTCGGCAATCGGCATCTTCAACCTCATCGGCACGACGGCGGCGGGATTTCTCGGCGGCCGCTACCGCAAGAAATATCTGTTGAGCATTCTTTACGCCCTGCGCGCGCTCATGTTTGCGGTTTACGCTTTCACGCCGGTTACGACGACGACGACGCTGATCTTCGCCGCCGGCCTCGGCCTGGCCTGGCTCAGTACTGTGCCGCTCACCTCGGCGCTGGTCGGGCAGATTTTCGGCATCCGCTATCTGGGCACGCTGTTCGGCATCGTGTTTCTCAGCCACCAGGCCGGCTCGTTCCTCGGCGCCTGGCTCGGCGGTTACGTTTTTGATCTGACGGGGAGTTACGACATGATCTGGCTCATCAATATCGGGCTGGCCCTGTTCGCTGCGATCATCCACCTGCCGATTGCCGACAAGCCGATCGTCCGCCCTCTGGCCCAGCCGGCATAACGGGAAAGTGATTGGCGGCCGGGGCGTTTCCTGCGCATTTGTTGCGCCAGGATGTTCAAAGGAGTGCATGGCATGCGGATCCTGAAGCGACGGGGCTGGGAGCTGCCGGAGAGCGAGGCGACGCCGGAGGCGGTGTTCCGCGACAGGCGCCGGCTGATCCAGGCCGCGGCGGCCGGCAGCATCGCGGCGGCGGCCTGGCCTGTGGCGGCGCGCGCCGCCACGACAGAGGCCGACCCGACTGCCGACCTCTACCCGGGACCACGCAACGAGACCTATACGCTCGACCGGCCGCTGACGCCGGAGGACGTTGCGACCACCTACAACAATTTCTACGAGTTCGGCTCCAGCAAGGGCATCTGGAAGCGGGCGCGGGACAATCTGCGCATCCGCCCCTGGACCGTGCATCTCGACGGCGATGTGGAAAAGCCCATCGAGATCGGGTTCGACGACCTGGTGCGCAAGATGGGCGTCGAGGAGCGACTCTACCGCCACCGCTGCGTCGAGGCCTGGGCAATGGCGGTGCCCTGGTCCGGCTTCCCGATGGCGAAGCTGGTCGAGTTCGCGAAGCCGCTCGCAAAGGCGAAATATGTCCGCATGGAGACCTTCAAAGACCCGGAGATGGCGTCCGGGCAGAAGGAGTTCTGGTATCCGTGGCCCTATGTCGAGGGCGTGACCATGGAGGAGGCCACCAACGAGCTCGCCTTCATCGTCACGGGCCTCTACGGCAAGCCCGTGCCGGCCCAGAACGGCGCGCCGCTCCGCCTCGCGCTGCCGTGGAAATACGGCTTCAAGTCGATCAAGTCGATCGTGCGCTTCACCTTCACCGAGAAGCAGCCCAAGAGCTTCTGGGAGAAGGTGCAAGGCCGCGAATACGGCTTCTGGGCCAATGTGAACCCGGAGGTGCCGCATCGCCGCTGGAGCCAGGCAAGCGAACGGATGATCGGCACCGACGAACGCCGCAAGACGCTGCTCTACAACGGTTACGGCGAGTTCGTGGCCCATCTCTACGAGGGGATGGACCAGAGGAAACTGTTCTACTGAGGGCTACCGGCCGGCATAGCGCCGGCGCAGCATGGCCATCGCGCCGCGGATGAACTGGGCCTCGCCGCCGCGCGGGCGGCCGGGCCGGTTCTCGCGGTTCCAGGCCATCATGTCCACATGCGCCCAGGGAACGCCCGGCTCGATGAAGCGCTCCAGGAACAGCGCCGCCGTTATCGCGCCGGCGAGCGGCCCGTCGGACACGTTGTTCATGTCCGCGACATCGCTGGAGAGCATCTTCCGGTAGGGCTGGAAGAGCGGCATCCGCCAGACGGGGTCCTGCTCGGCCTCGCAGGACTCAAGCAGGGCCGCCGCCGCGGCGTCGTCATTGCAGAACAGCGCCGGCAGGTCCGCTCCCAGGGCCGTCCGGGCAGCGCCCGTCAAGGTCGCGCAGTCGAGAATCAGGTCGGGCGACTCGCCTGAGGCTTCCGCCAGAGCGTCGCAGAGGATGAGCCGGCCTTCGGCGTCCGTATTGCCGATCTCGACCGTCAGCCCCTTGCGGGTGCGGATGACGTCCATGGGCCGCATGGCATTGCCGGACACGCTGTTCTCGACCGCCGGGATCATCAGCCTGAGCCGGACGGGCAGCGCTGCCGACATGACCGTGTGCGCGAGCCCGAGCATGTTCGCCGCCCCGCCCATGTCCTTCTTCATCAGCCTCATGCCGGCAGGCGGCTTGAGATCGAGGCCGCCGCTGTCGAAGCACACGCCCTTGCCGACCAGCGTGAGTTTCGGCCCGCCCTCGTCGCCCCAGACGAGGTCGATCAGCCTCGGCGCGACGGCGGCGGCGCGGCCGACGGCGTGAACGGTCGGGTAGTTCTGCGCGAGCAGGTCATCGCCGACGATGGACGAAACATGCGCGCCGTGCCGGTTTCCGAGTTCCCGGACGGCGGCTTCGAGCCGTTCCGGCCCCATATCGTTGGCGGGCGTGTTGATGAGGTCGCGCACCATTGCCTGCGCCTCGACCGCGGCCTGCGCGGCGTCCCGGTCCGCGTTCGCCGGCCAGAGGAGACTCGCATGATTGCGGCTCCTGCTGCCGGAATAGGCGTCGAAGGCGTAGCAGCCGAGCCCCCAGGCGGTCGCCGCCCGCGTCGCCTCTGCGGCGTCGAGATCGTTCTCGATCCGGAAAGCGCCGTTTTTCAGGCGGCGCGGCAAACTTCCGCAGGCCCACATGTCGCCGGGACTGTCGGCTCCCGCCAGAACACGCACAGCTTTTCCGTCCGGACCGGGAAGGACCAGCGCGCTGCCGGCCTCCGCCTCGAAGCCGTTGACGGCCACCCAGTTGCGCGAGGCCGGATCGGCGCTCTCCAGCCATCCTTGCAGGCTTTCCTTGTCCACGATCAGGACAGGCACGGCGTCGGGCGCATCGGCCAGGAAGATATCGGTCACGGGTCGGAGGTCTCCTGTGGGCAATTCTGCCGCCGGTTCAGAACTCGTAGCGCTCGTCGGTGAGCAGCGTGTCGAGGTCCGGGTCGTCCTCGCCGGGGACGTGGACCACGGTGTAGGTGAAATCGTCGCGGTCGAGCGGCATGGTGGCGTCGAGGCCGAGCTTGTCGGACACGCCTTCATCCGCCGAAGGGTCCAGCTTCGAGCCCTGTGCGCGGGGGATGACGAACAGGTCGCGGGCGGCCTGGAAGCGCGTCGCGACCGCCCATTCCACCGCCGTCGGGTCGTGGACATCGACATCCTCGTCCACCACCGTCACCTGCTTCACGTCGGCATGGGCGGCGAAGGCGGCCATGATGACATTGCGCCCCTGGCCCTCCTGCGTCTTCCGCAGCTTCACATGGAGGTGGTAGCGGCACACGCCGCCGCGCGAGAGATGCACGTCGAGCACGGTCGGGCAGGTACGCTGCAGATGCGCGGCGATGGTGGCCTCGCGCGGGATGGCGCCCAGCAGCAGATGCTCCATCGCCGCCGGGACGATGGTGTGGAAGACGGGATTCGCCCGCGTGGTGATCGCATTCACCTCGATGGCCGGGTGCTCGCCGGCCGGCCCGTAATATTGCGGGAACTCGCCGAACGGACCTTCCGTCTCCCGGACGCCCGGCAGCAGGCGGCCCTCGATGACGATCTCCGCGCCGGCGGGCACGCGCACACCGTTGGTCGCGCATTTCACCACCTCAAGCGGCGCGCCGTGCAAGGCGCCCGCCACCTCCAGCTCGTCATGGTCGATGGGCAGGATGGCCTGGCTGGCGAGCAGGGTGAGCGGATCGACGCCGACCGCGACGGCGATGTCGAGCGCCTCGCCGGCCGCCTCGGCGGCGGCGAAGAAGTGGTGCAGGTCGCGGGGCAGGATCAGGATGCCCATGCGCCTCGGCCCCGTGATCTGCAGGCGGTTGATCGAGACGTTCTGGACGCCCGTCTTCGGGTTGCGCGCAATTACCAGCCCTGCCGAGATATAGGCCCCGGCGTCCAGCGCATTGTGCTTCGGGATCGGAAGCGCGGTCGTGAGGTCGGGGTCGCGGTCGATGCGCTGCTGGCACGCGCCGTCGGCCACCTCTTTCCAGGGGAGCGGCTGCTCGGCGGCGGCGCGGAAGCGGTCGAGCACCGCGCCGGGCTCCACGCCCATCGCCTCGGCAATCCAGCCCCGGTCCGAAACGAGGCCGGAGACCACCGGTATCTCGTGGCGCCGGCCGCCGAGGCCGAGCGGCGCCGGGAAGAGCACCGCCTTTCGGGCGTCCCACCGCTTGGCGAGCGCGGCGAGGGTGAAGTCCAGCGAGACGCCCGGCCGGGCCACGGCGAGCCGGTCGGTGGCCTGCAGCCGGTCGAGCCAGGAACGGAGCGTGCGATATGTCATGCGGATAGGCGTCCCTCAGGCGGATGGGAAATGGTAGCGGACATCGGCGCCATTGTGACCCGAACGCCCGCTCAGCCCTGGCGGGCCGCGACAGCTCCGGCGAGCGCGACGGTGCGCTTCGCCATTTCGACATGCAGGTTTTCTACCAGCCGCCCGTCCACCACAACGACGCCCTGACCGGCGGACTCCGCTTCCGCATGGGCGGCGATGATCCGCCGCGCTTCGGCGACGGCGTCCGGATCAGGTGAGAAGGCGGCGTTGCAGGGGTCGACCTGCCTCGGGTGGATCAGCGTCTTGCCGTCGAAACCGAGCTCCGCGCCCTGGCGGCAGGCGGCGGCGAAGCCTTCATCGTCCCCAAGGTCCAGATGGACCCCGTCGAGGACCGCGAGGCCGTGGGCGCGCGCCGCCAGCAGGCAAAGGCCGAGCCCGGTGACGAAGGGCAGCCGGTCGCGCGTGT
>JAJEAZ010000126.1 GCA_022824105.1 Alphaproteobacteria bacterium | reverse complement strand
CTCAAATGGATGAAGGCTCCTGACTTCGCCAAAGCCTTTGGAGAGCTGGATGCATAACGAAAGGTGCATGTCCGGTTCGGAGGGCGGGCCGGAGAAACCCGGCGGCCGCAAGGCCGCCAAGGCGCTCCGGCCCGACCCTACGTCAGCGGCCGGCGAACACGGCCGGGCCGGCGTCGGTGACGATCTCCACGTCGTCGAGCGAGAGCTTCGCAAAGGCGAGCGCGGCTGCCACTTCCATTGGACTCTGCCAGGTGCCGTGATAATCCCGAGCTCGGGATTACCACGGTTATCTGGAGCAGGGCGTAATCCCGAGTGAAGCCCCACAACGGGCCGGTTCATACGGGTTTTCGACGGATCTTCTCGGGATTAATTCTGACCGTCACTTCCCGCCCAGCAGGCTCATCAGACTGTCCTTCGCGCCGGGGAAGGCACCGGGTCGGATGGAAGGCGGTACGTTGGCTTCAAGGATCTGCAGTTTCTCGGCCGGACTCGCCCGGAGGTAGGCTTCGGTGCTCTTGAGGTCCGCGTGACCAAGCCACAGCGAGACCTTCCGAACATCCCCGGTGGCGTGCAGGATCATCATCGCGGTGGAGTGACGGATCACATGCGGGGTCACCCGCTTGTCGTTCAACGACGGAACCGTTTGTGCGGCCCTGGTAACATGCTGGCCGAGGATGTAGGCGAAGCCGTCCGGGCTCATCGCCCGCCCCCGTGCGTTGAGGAAGAGGTAACGATTGTTAACCGGCGGCCGGACGTCGAGCCACTCATTGAGGACGGCCTTCGTTTCCTTCCACAGCGGCAGTTCTCGATCACGCCGCCCCTTGCCCAGAACGCGAATGGCTTCGAGTTGGGGGCCTGTCAGGCAGTCGAGCGTGAGTCCGATCAGTTCGGACACACGCAGCCCGGCGGCATAGCACAGGTGCAGCATTGCGCGGTCGCGCAGTCCCGCCACTGTCGCGGTATCGGGGGCATCCAGTATCGCCTGCACCTCGTTTTGATCGAGCCAGTCGACCAGGGGCTTGTCGGCGCGCTTTTGCGGGATGGCGCGTACCTGCAGGGCGAGATCGAGGCAGCTCGGGACACGGTATTCCAGATAACGGAAGAAGGCCTTGATCGCTGCGAGGCGGTTATTGCGGGTACCGACGCTGTTGTTGCGCTCCTTTTCCAGGGATTCGAGGAAGGCTATCAGGAGCGCCACCGTGAAGTGCCCGATCTTGAGCGCACAGGGGCGCGTCCCGGTCTGCTCCGCCGCATAGATGACGAGGAGCCGGAAGCACTCGGTATAGCTCTTCACGGTATGACGGCTGAAGTGCCGCTCATTGGGCAGGTAATCCCGAAGGAAGGCGCTGAGGTGGGGAGCGAGGTCAGCCATGGGAACCTCCGCTCCTGTGCGCCTGTTCTGCGGCCTCGGCGATGCCCTGCATCAACGCCGTGGTTGATTCCAGGTACCAGTAAGTGTCGGAGACATTGGCGTGGCCGAGGTAGGTTGCGAGAGCCAACATGTGACGCCCCGGATCGGCGCCAGGATAGAGGCTCTCGATGGACCGGACGGCGAAGCTGTGCCGCAGGGAGTGGGGCGATGGCCCGCGTGTCGCGCCGAGCTCACGGATTCCGGTTTGTTCCGCGAGTTGGAGGAACACCGCCGACACGCGGCTCTGTCCCGGGGGCCGGCCAGTGCCAAGCACGAACAGATGCCTGTCGTCGGTTTTCTCCTTGCATCGCACCACGAGGTAGCGGTTCAGCGCATCCTGGGTGGTCGGGTGCAGCGCCACCATCCGGGACTTGCGGAACTTCGTGTCGCGGACGATGAGGCCGTCTGGAGTTACGTCGTCCAGTGTCAATGCCCGGGCTTCGCCCAGCCGCAGGCCGGTCACGGAGATAAGGCCGAACAGGTAATGCCAGGTCAGAGGGGCGATGGTGCCGACGGGCGGTATGGCAAGGGCCGCCGTCAGGAGTTTCCGGATATCCTGGATCGATATCAGATGCGGCTTCGGTCTGCTGCGGGACCGATGCCCCAAGGCGTCTTTGTGCGGCACCTCGTGGCGTGCATCCTCGGCGTGCAGCCAGCGGGCAAATTTATGCGCCGAATGGAGCCTGTTGACGCGTCCGCGATGCGAGGCCGCTTCCGACGCCCACTTGAGGACGGTCTCGGAACGAATGAATGCCTCGTTCTCGTCTGCGGCGAACCGGGCAAGACTCGCCAGCATCCCGGCGTCGGTCTTGAACCGGTAGCCCAGCTTCTGTTTCATCGCGACAAAGTGCGCGACGTGTTCGCTGATCGCTGTCGTCACTGTTCGAGCCTCCCGATCCAGGGCTGGGCGACCTCCTGCAACATCACTGCATCGGTCTTGGCATCGACCATGGTGGTGTCCGGGGAGGCGTGCCGGAGCAGCGACCGGATGACGTCGAGCGTTGCGCCGGATCGGAGGAGCTCTGTCGCCCGGCTGTGCCGGAACACATGGGCGCCGCGGGTGGCAAAGGTGGTAACCCCGGCGCGGTCCAGCGCCAACCGCGCGATCGTGGTGACGGTGGTCGGGCCGACAAACGGCCGATAGGGCGGTCTCACGCGGAGGAACACATTCTCCTGGTCGACCCTCGGCCGCACCGTCGCGATATAGGTGTAGAGGGCGTCACCGGCGTCCTGGGGCAGCGGCAGCGCTGTGTGCCGTCGTGATTTTCCCGAGACATGGATCTCGGCCCGATCCCAGTCGATATCGCCGAGACGCAGGGCAACGATATCCCCAGCCCGCAGCGCCAACCTTGCCAGAAGCAGCAAAATCGCCCGGTCGCGTATGCCCGCGGGGGTACCGCCGCAGGACGCGATGACGCGCTCGACGTCGCCAGCCGGGATGTATCGTGGCAGGGTCGACAACCGCCACTGTGGAACGGTGGGCACGGCCGCGATCAGCGCTGCCGCGATGCTGCCTTCCGACACCAGGAAGCGCAGATACATCCGCAACGCGGTGGTCAGCGTCCGGGCGTAGCTCCGCGACCGATGTTCGAGTGTCTCGAACAGCACCTGCCGGATGAGTGCCGTGTCATAGCCCCGGGGATCGTCTCCCAAGGCAGGCAGGACTGCTGCGATCAGCCCGACGTATTTGGCTATGATTTCCGGGGAGATATCGCGATTGCATGCGAGCCACTCGGAGAATGACCCGAGGCGCTCGGACAACGCGTCCTGCTCCGGAACCCGTTCCAGGGGTTCAATGTAGCCGATTGCACCGAGATACTTGAGGAACTTGCTGAACCGGTCTTCGTGAGCGCTCCTGTGCGAACGCCTGCCGTGGCCGCAAAACACTCCGGGGATCGAACATATGAACTGCCTGTTCTGGAACCGTGCATAGACATCCGGGGTCAGATCGCGAAGGCGAATCCGTGAGAGATGGAGCCAGACAATGAGGCAGGCGCATGCTTGACGATGGTGCTCGACGGTTACGGGAGCGTAGCCTTCGCCGCGCATCCGCTCGAGGAACCCGTCGAGGAGGCGGAGGTTGTCGTCCAGATCGCCGGCGCACTCGACTCTTCCGGTCCGCTCAAGAAACCGGACGAACTTCATAAGCCGGGGTGCGCTGCGGCGCTTGCGCCAGGGGCGAAACCCGGCAGATGCCGGCGCTCCCGACACGCAGTCGCAATCGTGCTGCAGGAAGCGATCGATCACCAGGCCGTCGACCGTTTCGAGCGCGATGCCGCTGCGCTCAATCCAGAACAGGAAGTGACGGGCAGGTCCCGTATGGAAGGTGATATAGCGTTCGGCAATCCCTTCACGGCGGAGATTGTCGATAAACGCGAGGACGATTGGCTCGAAGCCAACCAGTGCCGTGGTCTCCAGCAACCGGCGGCTGGTGGTGGATGACATCTGTCGTTCTCCATCTCACTGAAAGGGAGAACGACCCTATGAGGAAAGTGACGGTCAGAATTAATCCCGAGAAGATCCGTCGAAAACCCGTATGAACCGGCCCGTTGTGGGGCTTCACTCGGGATTACGCCCTGCTCCAGATAACCGTGGTCAGTGCCGTCGGCGATCCCGATCACGGTATATTGCGTCGGCAGGTCGGGCATGCCGCGATACGCGTAGCCGCGCTGCCGGTCGCGGCAGGGGCCGCATTCCCGCATGAGGGGCTCGGGCTCGCGGACGCCGCAGCGGGGACAGAGCCTGGCAGATATTCGCTCCCGGGTCACGGTATGGTAGCGGCGGCGGTCGGTGGCGAGGCGCGCCTCGCGGCATTCCGGGCAGGAATGGGACCCGGGATCGGGAGGCCGTTTCGTGCAGTGGACGCAAACGTGCCGGGCGCGGGCCTCGGCGATTCTGCGATGCCATCTCGCCCGCTCAGCGGCGCGGCGCCCGTCCCGGCAGGGCCGGCACAGGGTCGAGCCCTGGACGGGGGCGGCCTCGCCGCAGCGGATGCAGACACCCCGGGAGACCCGGTCGAGCGCCCTGCGGTTGTACCGGTCCAGCGAGACGGCCAGACAGGCTTCGCAGGCCAGGCGCCCGGGCGCGGCGGGGTGGCGGCCGCAATCGAGGCACAAACCGACGGCGCGGCGGGCATCCCGGCGGCGCCTGGCGGCCTCGCTGTCGCGTTTGGCGGGAAGCGGCCCGCAGTCCGGACAGCGGCAGCTGCCGGGAACCGGCGGGGCCTTGCCGCACTCGATACAGAGCGAGCGGTCGGCCTGCCGGCGGCGGCGGTCGATGCGGGCGCGGTAGGTCCGCCGGCGCGCGGCGAGGCAGTCGTCGCAGCACGCATTGCCTTCGGCGGGCGCCCTGTTTCCGCACTGCACGCAGAGGCCGGCCTGTTTCCGTGTAAGCGGTGTCTGGACCCCACGTCTGGGTCTGGGTTGACCTTCGCGATCAGGTGGGATCGGCCTCGGGCTCGAAATTCCAGGGCAACAGCTCGTGGATTTTCGATTGCGGGTGCCCGGCGGCGATCTTCTCCAGCGTGC
>JAJEAZ010000287.1 GCA_022824105.1 Alphaproteobacteria bacterium | reverse complement strand
CGGGCAACCGGGTGACGGTTCAGGGCGACCGCCCGTTCTGACGGGCAAAGGCGCCCCGGCGGTGGCTGGGGCGCCTGGATTCGAACCAGGGATCGCGGGATCAAAACCCGCTGCCTTGACCGCTTGGCTACGCCCCACCGGAATGCCGCACTTATAGTGCCGGCCGGGCGGATCGCAACCGGCACGAATGCCCGGACCGGGGAGGCTTGCGGAACGGAGGCGGCGGTGCTGACGGAAGCGGAAATCGAAGCCTGGTGCCGCGACGGCTATGTCGTTCCGTCCGCCTTCCGCCTCGACGCCGGGGAACTGGAGGCCCTGCAATCGGCCGTCGACCGGGTGCTGCGCGGTAATCCGGAGGTCGAGTCCGACCGGGTCATCAACCCGCATCTCGACCGCGGCCGGCCCTACCGGCTGCGCGGCGACCGGGCTTTCCACGACATCGCGCATGACAGCCGGATTCTCGACATGGCCGCGGCCGTGATGGGGCCGGACCTCGTGCTGCTGTTCACGCACCTCTTCTGCAAGCCGCCCGAGAGTCCCCGCACCGTTCCCTGGCACCAGGACGGGCCGTTCTGGCCCATAGAGCCGATGGCCTCCTGCACGGTCTGGCTGGCGCTCGACAAGGTCGATACCGGCAATGGCGCGATGCGGGTCATTCCCGGCTCGCATCTGGAGCATTACCGCCGTCACGAACTCGTGGACGACCCCGACTCGACCCTGAACCGGGAGATTCGGGTCCGGGATTTCGACGAGGGCAAGGCGCACACCATCGACCGCACCTGTCGGTGCTAAGAGATTGATATAGCGACTGTTTTTCCTCGTGCAACAGTGGGTCGGGGTGCAACTGCAACCGCAATCTCCCCCGCCTGCAAATGGATGCAGGAGGAATATCGATGCCCAATGTCCGCCTCAACGAGAGCCGGATCGAGGCCCTTGAACCCCGGAAGTCGCCATACGACATCCGCGATACCGAACTGAAGGGCTTCGGCGTCCGCGTCCTGCCTTCGGGAGCCAAGCGCTTCTTCGTTCACAGCCAGCACGAGGGCCGGCGCCTGTGGAAGACCGTGGGCGACGCCGGCAACATCGGCCTCGACGAGGCCCGCAAGCGCGCAACGGAATTGCTGGCCGCCATCCGCCGCGACGAACCCGCCGCGCTTCCCGAAGAGAGGCTTTTCGAGGCCGTGGCCGAGGAAGTCTTCTCCCGTTACGGGCGGCACTGGAAGCCCGGAACCATGAAGGTCAACCGGAACTATCTGCGCAACACCATCCTGCCCAGGTTCGGCGGGATGAACATAGCCGACATCGACCGGCAGGATGTGCAGAATTGGTTCGCCTCGCTGCACGCAACGCCGGTGGCGGCGGACCGGTCCGCGCCCATTCTCTCCGTCATCATGCGCCAGGCCGAGATTTACGGCTACCGGCCGGAGGGCAGCAATCCCTGCGCGGGCATCCGGCGCTATCGGCGCAGGGGACGGGAGCGGTTCCTGTCGGGGCGGGAGCTTCGCCGCCTCGCGCGGGTGCTCGCAAATCATGAAGAACGGCATTCGCGCAGCGTCGCGTTCATCCGCCTGCTGCTCCTGACCGGCTGCCGCAAGAGCGAGATACTGACGCTGCAATGGCCCGACTACCGGGAGAGGCGCCTGTTCCTGCGGGATAGCAAGACCGGGCCCCGGACGATCTGGCTGTCTTCGCCCGTACGGGCCATCCTCGACGGGCTTCCCCAGCAGGGCAAATGGGTCTTTCCATCGCGGCAGAGGCCGGGGCCGGTATCTCCGATCGTGTTCGACAGATTCTGGAGCCGGGTCCGGGAGGAAGCGGACATTGGTGACGTCCGGCTTCACGATCTTCGACATACATATGCCAGCATTGCCATCATGGGGGGCGAAACCGTCACGACTGTGGCGCGGCTGCTCGGCCACAACGACGCGCAGACGACGCTGAAATACGCTCACCTTTCCGATTGTTCCGTCCGGGAGGCAACCGACGCTCTCGTTCCCATTCTTGGGGAGAGCTGACCCATGCCGAGACGGAAAAGACTGACCGACGCCGGTATCGCACGGCTCCGGGCGCAAGCGCGCGAATATACGGTATGGGATACGCGGGTCGCCGGGCTCGGCGTGCGGGTCCGCTCCTCCGGCAGTCGGACCTTCATCTTTCACCGCAAGACGGAAGGAGGCGTGCGGAAGATGTCCTTCGGACCGGCGGCGCTCCGCAAGGTCGAGGAGGTGCGCCGCGCCTGCATGGAGGCCGCGACCCGGACGACCGGCGCGGACGAAGCCCCCCGCGAGGCGGCACCGGTGTTCCGGGATTTCGTCGCCGGTCAATGGAAGACGGAATGTTTCGAGCGCTGCAAGCCTTCCACGCAGATGGGGTTTCGCAGCATGCTGAACCATCGGCTGCTTCCCGCTTTCGGCTCCCGGCGCCTCGACCGCATCACCCGCAGCATGGCGCTGGACTGGTTCGAGGCGTGGAGCCGGGTCGCGCCAGGTTCGGCCAATCACGCCCTCGGCCTGCTGCGCCAGATACTCAACCATGCCGTCGCCTGCGGCCACATCGGCGTCAACCCGGTGCGCGGCATTAGGCGCAATCCCGGCCGGAAAATGACACGGTTCCTCTCCCGCGAGGAGATCTCCCGCCTTCACCATGTCCTCGACCGCTACGCCGAGGGCTCCGCGTCCGAGGCGCAGCAGGCCGATATCATCCGTCTTCTGCTGCTCACCGGCTGCCGCAAGAGCGAGATCGTGTATCTCCGCCGCGAGGAGGTCAGGAACGACCGGCTCGAACTCGGAGACGCCAAGACTGGCCCGAGAACGGTCCTGCTGAACGCCCCGGCCAGGCGGATCGTCGCGCGCCGCATAGCGCAGGGAAACAGTCCTTGGCTGTTCCCTTCCGTCCTTGACCCGTCCCGGTCCCGATGCCGCGCGGTCACCCTCTGGTGCCGCATAAGGCGCGAGGCCGGGATCGGGGACGTCCGCCTGCACGACCTTCGCCATACCGTGGCCAGCCAGGCGGCGATGAACGGCGTTCCCCTGCCGGTCGTCGCCCGCTTGCTCGGACACAGCGACGTGAGCATGACCATGCGCTACGCCCACGTCGGGGACCGCGAGATCGAGGCTGCGGCAGAGCGGGTCGGGCAAACCATCGCTGCGATAGTCGGCATGGAAGACTAGGGGGCGACGGTTCCTCCTTCATAAAGGCAAGGGACCGCCCTGGAGAGGCAGTCATTTGCGTCGGATGTGAGATAACCGCGCCGCAGGGCGTAGAAAGTCGCACCTTCCCCGCGCAAGCCCGACCGCTTGACCCTGATTGACGCGAAGACGAGACCGAGGCACGTTCTGCTCGGCGAGTCGGCGCGGGAGCTGCTGGACAGCCTCGCCCGAAGGGCGACCGGGGAGTGGGTGTTTCCCGGCAAGCGTAAGGACCAACCGCTGAACAAGAATGACCTGTGGACGTTCTGGACGAAGACGCGGGATGTGGCCGGAATCGTGGCGGATGCGCGTCTTCATGACCTGCGCCATGCGCACGCCTCGCACGCGGTGATGAACGGCGAAAGCCTGCATGTCGCGGGGCGGCTACTCGGCCACCGGCGGGCATCCACAACGAACCGCTACGCCCACCTGGACGACGCGACCCTGAACCAAGCCGCTGAGCGGGTCGCGCTGGCGATCACGCGAAAGCTGCGAAGGTAGGAATAGTTCTGATACCGCAATGACGACGAGGTAGACTAGCCGCATGCATCCCGACTTGACCATCGAGACCCTACAGGCCGAAGCGGCCGCTTTTGCCGAGCGGGAATCCAACCATGACGAGCCGAGCCTCTTCGGAGTTACTGATGGCAAGGCAGTGGGCACCTACTTGGAGCATAAGTTTCAGGAAGTACTTGGCGCTTCATACACCTACGAAGAGGGAAGCTCAGCAAAGGGAATTGATTTTCCTGATCTAAATGTGGACATGAAGGTTACTAGCATAAAGCAGCCACAATCATCTTCGCCTTTCAAGTCTGCTCGTCAAAAGGTTTACGGACTTGGCTACTCACTTCTAATCTTTGTCTATCAAAAGACCGACAACGAAAAAGCACGCACCGCTAGGTTAGATATTCTACATACAATCTTTGTGGACGCTTCGCGTACGGCTGATTATCAAACCACTCGTGGCATTCGGGAAATAATGGAACGAGATGGCAATTCCGATGATCTAGTGGCATTTATGGGAGATCGCAACCTTCCCATAGATGATATAGACGCAGCTGCCCTTGCTGAAGAGCTACTTCGGGTGCCTCCCCTGTTGGGGTATTTGACGATTTCTAATGCTCTCCAGTGGCGGCTTCAGTACAAGCGAGTTATTGAGCGGGCCGGAACCGTCGACGGCCTATTGCGAGTGAGCTGAGGATGTCTACCAAGAACGACACGAAAATGGAGTATGGGGATTTTCAGACACCGGACATTCTTTGTGACAAAATATGCAGTCTTCTTTCTGACTTGAACGTCACACCGAATTCCGTGGTCGAGCCTACCTGTGGAACAGGTGCTTTTCTTCGAGCATCCGCAAAAGCCTTTCCTGACTGTAGACAGATTCTTGGATTTGACATTAACCCGAACTACGTATTAGCGTCGCAGACTGCCGAGCCTGCACTAGTACAATGCGAAGACTTTTTTGAAAAAGACTGGCCTTCGACACTCGCTAGCCTGAAGGAACCAATTCTTGTCTTAGGTAATCCGCCTTGGGTAACAAATGCGGCGGTAGGTATGATGAGTGGCAAGAACTTGCCCAAGAAGTCAAATTTCCACCGCCTCAATGGTTTCGACGCCATTACTGGGAAAAGTAATTTTGATATTTCGGAATGGATGTTACTTCATCTTCTTCAGTGGCTCTCAGGAAGCTCCGCCGTGCTTGCAATGCTGTGTAAGACGGTGGTTGCGCGCAAGGTGCTGCAATATGCATGGAGCAAGCGGTTTCAGATCAAGACATCTGCGACGTACTCGGTGAATGCACTAGAGCATTTCGGGGCGTCGGTGGAGGCGTGCTTGTTAGTTTGCATCCTTGAACCGGGAGCTAATTCCCAAGAATGCGAAATTTATGGGGATCTTGACGAGAGTATCGCGCATTCTAGATTCGCTTTTCGCAACGGTCGATTGGTTGCAAATTTGAATGCGTTTGAAAGATATGGATACTTGTATGGACGCTCTCCTGTGAAATGGCGTTCTGGAATCAAACATGACTGTTCTCGGGTTATGGAGCTTCGTGATTGTGGAGCACAGTCTTTCAGGAACGGATTCGGTGAGATTGTGGAGTTGGAGCCAACTTATCTGTATCCTATGCTTAAGAGTTCTGAGTTGGCAAAGGAAGATTCGGAACCGGCGCGTTTCATGCTGGTAACTCAACGGAATGTCGGGGAAGATACATCCTCAATACAACACAAGGCGCCTCGTACATGGGATTACCTGGCAAAGTACGCGGAATATCTTGACAGTAGGTCTAGTTCTATTTATCGTAAGCGTCCTCGATTTTCGATATTTGGAGTGGGGCCATACGCGTTTTCCTCTTGGAAGGTGGCCATTTCAGGATTCTACAAGAAACTACAGTTTCGGGCCATCGGTCCAGCGGATGGTAGACCTGTCGTGTTCGACGATACGTGCTACTTCCTGCCGTGTCAGTCAAAGGACGAGGCGCGCGAGCTACTCAAATTGTTGAACTCTCAAGCGGCCAAAGGGTTCTTTGATTCCGTTATTTTCTGGGATGCAAAGCGACCCATTACTGCGGACGTACTCGGGATTCTCAATCTCGGCGCTTTGTCGTCAGAGTTGGGGGTGTCTCTACCCGGCCAAGTGGGAAGGACGATGGAATTACCACTGTGGCAGAGTCACGGGCCTCGGATGACGGGTGAGGGACTGTGAGAGAGGGAGCGCTACGAAACAACCTTTTCGGCATTCGGTACGCTTGACTGTCCGGTCGGGCCGCGATTGGGTTGTCGGGACTGACGCGCACAAAGTGGATCGGTGGCGGGCATGGGCAGAACATGCCATTATCGTGTCCTGAGAGTTGAGCGGGTACAGGGTAGGGGGAAGTCGGTACAAGCTAGCCGTTATCTCGTAAGACGCTGAAACAGCACCATATTTTCTTTCGGATATGGTGCCTGTGCCGGGAATGGCTCAGCATCGCAGATGCGTCGGGTGTGTAGACCATGCGCCGAAGGGCGTCGTCCACCTGCTTCCTTGCCGCACAAGCACTCGAGGGAATAAAGCCTTGATCGAGTGGCGCGCGAACTGCGTCGGACAAGCATAATCTCGCTTTTAATGAGTCCGTTGTCGGCGATGAGGTCCGGGTAGTGCAGCCGCTTCCCCGCCAAGCCTAGGGCAACGGCCGCCATCTGCGCCAGAGTGGATGCCCGCCCGGAACGCCATGCCCGGTGCCTGGCTCATTGCGCGGCCTCGATAGCGGCCAGCTTGGCGCTGACGAGGCTGCCCAACTCCTCGGGACTGGTCCGATACCACTCATTCCCGACTGCAGTTTCGATTTTCAGAGCGAAGAAGCCCAGCTCGGCGTGTATCCACCGCTCCCAGTTGCTGGCATCGTCCACTCTGGCGACAAAGCCCAGCACCGGCATTTCCGGTGCCATGCCTCCCGATTCCCTGATGCGCTGCAACGGGTTTCGGATCGTGCGTCCCACCTTGACGGGGAAGCGGGATTCCCCTTTCAGCTCCGCAAGCGCGCGATATGCCGGGAAATACCAGCCGTAAATCGTCTCGGCTCCATCCCCGACAATCACTTCGGCGTCCAGGGCGGCCTCCTCTTCGAGCTCTGCCTCAATCGGCATCGCAGCGAAGCCTGCCGGATTCAAACGCCAGTAGCCGTTCCCGGCGCTTTCCACAGCACCGCTTTGCCTAAGGTCTCCCAGTGCCCTCCCGAACTGCTGTTCGGGGTTGAGCGTCTTGCTCGGCAGTCCGCCAGCAGATATGTGGCTGGTGTTGACCGCCTGGATCAGCGCCTCTCGCTTCATCGGCTTGCCAGAGTGCCTCAGCACTTCGGGAATCCAACTGCGGATCAGATCCGGCGACAACGGCAGCCCCTCCACCTTGTCCATGACTTCTCCCTTGCACAACCTTGCGCAGAACCAAGACTCGTCGTAGATTGGTCTCATTGTGTCAATCATTGGATGTAATCTCCAGAAAATTCCCTTGGGAGACGAGTAGATGAACGGCCACACAATGGAAATTCTCAAAAGGTGCGCCAGAGAATCCAAGGCCATAGAACCGTGCTCGCTGTGCGGTGTCTACAACGTTCTTGCGTTCGATGATGATACAGAACGCCAGACTTACGCCTTCGGTTTGGTCCCCATGGCGGTGGTCTCACTGGTGGTTTAAGCAAGCGGGATGACCAGCTAAACTCGAGGTATCCCGACTGGCGTCAAATGAAACCACGGATATCAAGGTGCTAGGTATCAAGATTTCCATTAGGGAGGTTTATTCTGGATGAATGAACTGCAAAAACGACTAGAGGGAATACAGAAGATTTTGATGGGGATGTACGAAGCAGGTATTCCTCTCTCATCGCACTCCAAAGGCTTCGAACGAGAAACGTTCATAAGCGGTTTCTTGTCAAAGGTCTTGCCACCTCTATATCGATTTGGAACCGGTGAAGTTGTAGATAGCTCAAATGAGCCATCCGGGCAATTGGATATTGTTATCGAAACGCCATTTATGCCATCTCTACCATTGCCAGGTGCCGAGTCCTCGCCCCGCCTATATCCTCCAGAAGCGGTCGCAGTAGCCATAGAAGTAAAATCTGATATCGACACTCAATGGGATAGGATAAAATTGGCATCTGAAAAATTAGAGAAATTTGAGCGACGATTCGGCGCTATGATTACTATGGGAGAATTACCTAAGAAAATTCCCTATTTTGTGGTTGCCTATAAGGGACCGAAAAAATTGCAAACACTATGGGATAGGCTAAAAATTCATCCTAGTATTTCAGGCGTCTTGATAGTCGAATCCAAATTTTTTCTCGCTAGAGCAAGTGCTTTGGGATTAAGCCTTGACAAGAACGCCAGCGGCCAGCCCGAACATGTCGGTTGCGGCTACGAAGGCAACGATGCGCTTTGGGCCTTTGTCACTGCACTTCACTCGGCGATGACTGTGCTTCAGGCGGCAAGTGCAAACCCAAACAGATATATGGGTGAACCCACTCTATTCACGAAATAATCGGTGTTGGCCAGGTGCCTGGATTTCAGTTCGATGGAGAAATAGGAACGCTCGACATCGCAGGGACCGGGCAACCCCTCAATGAGCTCTCCGCAGCCTCGCCGAGCGACATCACGCGCGGTCCGGTCTCGCCGTCGAGAAGGTTGGTGGAGTCCTCACCGATGTCGCATCAGCGAAGGTTCAGCACTTCGCTGATGCAGCACCTGCATGACAATCGAGACGGGAGCCTCGCTCCGGGAGCACGAGAGGTCCCGGGCACTGGGCCAAACGAAGCGGCAGGAAGCGACCTGGCAGCGGCGCACGATTCAGGCCTTCGACCACGGCAGGGACAAGGGGATGGCCCGTAGAGCGGCCGGTGCAAGGCTGGACAGCATCGCATGCGCGGCTACATGACGGCCATGAAGCTGCGCCCGTGCCTTCCGATTCGACAGGCTCTCTCTACCCGGCTGCCGGTGAATAAACAGGTACCTCGGGCCGGCTGGACAGGTCATTTCCACCGTCAGCGGCGTATTGTCGATATTCGGGTTCGGCGGCCGTTGCGGTGCGAAGGCGGTTGACACCTCCCGGGACATTCATGAACTGCCGGGCGCTACCTACGGCGCCATGAATTGGAGTTCCTACTGCAGCCAGACACCGCCGAAGGTACGTGCGAGGCCAGCAATGTCTCCGGTCCGGCTGGCGGTCCCGCCCTTTCCGCTTAACGGATTCCCTTTCCATGCTGTCAGGATCGGACTGGCCGCGCGATACGGAGGCCAAACGTCCGGTCCAGACGGGCCGCGGGCGGCAGGCCGGATCGATGGCGCGCCGGCCCTGCGCATGGAACCGGCGGCGTCAACACCGCCGCCCCCGATGGGCTAAGCTTGGCGCATGGTCGCAACGGTATTCAATCTGACCTCGGCATCCTCGACGGTGCATTATTTCCGCCGCGAGGGGCATGGACGTGGGCCGAACCTGCCGGCAAATGACGACGGCGAGGACTATTACGCCCGCAAGGGCGACGAGCACCGCAAGGCGAGCCGGTGGCGGGGCAGCGGCGCGGCGGCGCTTGGTCTGAGGGGCCATGTGGAGCCAGGAGAGTTCCGGCGGGTGCTGCAGGGATATGTGCCGGACACGGACATCCGATTGGGCCGGCTGCGCGACGGCGAACACGAGCACCGCCCGGGTGTGGATATCACGCTGTCGGCGCCGAAGTCGGTCTCGCTTGAGGCGCTGCTGGGCGGGCGGGGTTCGGCCAGGGCGATGCGCGCGCATGAGGCGGCGGTGCGGGCGACGCTGGACTATATCGAGATGCGGCTGCTGCGGACCCGGCGCTGGAGCCGTGAGGAGCGGCGCTCGGTGCAGGTGAACGCGCCCGCCCTGGTGGCGGCGACCTTCCGGCACATCACCAGCCGCAACAACGACCCGCAGCTTCACACCCACTGCGTGGTCGCGAACATGACGCGCCACATGGAACAGTGGCGGAGCGCGGAGATCGGGCTGCTGCGCCGGTCGGAGAAGCTGATCGGGGCCTTCTACCGCAACGAGCTGGCGCACCGTCTGCGCCGGGAGGGCTTCGCGCTGCGTCCGTCGATGATCGGGCGGGTTCCGGGATTCGAGATATCCGGCTGGCCGCGGGCGGTGCTGGAGGCGTTCTCGAGCCGGCGGCGGCAGATCGTGAACTACATCCGGGAGAAAGGCTGGCGCTACAATGCGCGCGCGGCGCAGGCGGCGACACTGGCAACGCGGGTGCGCAAGAACGAGCCGCGGCGGTCAGAGCTTGAGGCGCTGTGGCGGGATTTCGCCGAGGAGCACGGGCTTGCCAAGCGGACGCTCAGGAAGATCGGGGTGCGCCATGCGGCGCCGCCGACGGCGCTTGAGATCGCCTGGCGGGCGCTGGCGCAGCTGGAGGAACGGGCGAGCGTCTTCCCGGCGAGGGACGCGCTGGCGCTGGCGCATACGCCCGGGCTCTACCGGCTTGAGGAGATCGAGGGCGCCTTTGCCGAGCTTCGGCGGGACAAGCACCTGCTGCCTGCGATCCGGCGCGGCGTGGGCGAGGCCTGGACGACGGCGCGGGCGGTCAAGGCCGAGCGCGAAGTGCGCGAGCGGACGCTCGCCAATATCGGCGCTGTTGGGGCGCTCTCCGAAGCTTCCGTCCCCGGAGAGGCGCTGCAGGGCCTGACCGAAGGCCAGCGCGAGGCGGTGCGGCTGATCCTGGAGAGCCGGGACCGCGTGGTCGGGGTGCAGGGCTATGCCGGCACCGGCAAGACGACGATGCTGAGACGCGCCGTGTCATGCATGGGAGAAAGGCGGGTGCTGGGACTGGCGCCGTCCGCTTCGGCCGCCCGGACGCTGTCGCGCGAGACGGGCCTCGCCTGCCGGACGCTGCAATGGTTCCTCACGCGCTGCGAAGAGGTGTCCGACGGCGTGGCGGACGCGAGGACGCTCGCGGCGCTGAGAGAGCGCTACCGGGGCGCGGTGGTCGTGGTGGACGAGATGTCGCTGGCCGGCACGGCACAGGCGCGCGCGCTGCTCAGGATCGCGGACCGTCTGGAGGTGGCGCGGCTGGTGCTTGTGGGCGACAGCCGGCAACTGCGCGGCGTGCAGGCGGGCCAGCCCTTCCGTCAGATGCAGCAGGCGGGCTTGGGCGTCGCGGAGATGGACGACATTCGCCGGCAGAAGAACCCGGACCTGCTCGCCGCCGTCCAGGACATGGTCGAGGGCGAGCCGGGCGAGGCGCTGGAGCGTCTCGGAGGCAACCTGCGGGAACTGCCGGCCGAGGAGATCGCGGGCATGGCGGCCGCGCTCTGGCTCAGGCTCTCGCCCGGGGCGCGGGCGGGGACGGCGCTGCTGGTGCCGACGCGCGCGCTCAGGGCCGAGGTCGAGGAGGCGGTGCGCGAGGGCCTCGAAGCCGAGGGCGCCCTGCACGGGTCCTCCATCGAGATCGAGACGTTCGTGCCGCTCAACCTGACGCGCACCGAGGCGGGCGACCCGCGCAACTGGCGCGAGGGCGACATCGCGCTCTTCAACCGCGAGCGGAAGAACTACCGCATCCGCAAGGACGACGCCTGCACGGTGATGGAGGTGGAGGAGGACCGGGTGATCCTCGCCCATCCCGACGGCCGGCCGCGTCACCTGAAGCCCGGCGGCGACCTGCGCTACCGGCTCGACCTGTTCGAGGCGAAGACGCTCACCATCCGCGAGGGCGAGCGGCTGCGCTGGACGCGCAACGACCGGGAGCGCGGCCTCGTCAACGGCGACCGGATGGAAGTCCTGGAGATCCGCGGCGGGTCGCTTCTCATGCGCCTCTCCGACGGTCGCGAGATGCAGTTCGCCCCGGACGACCCGCAGTTGCGCCATCTGGCCTACGCCTATGCGTCCACCGTGCATGCCGCGCAGGGACAGACGCACGACCGGGTGATCGCGGTGCTGGACTCAGGAGCCGGGCCACTGGTCAACCAGCAGACGCTTTATGTGCAGCTCAGCCGGGCGCGCGAGGAGGCGGTGGTGCTGACCGACAACCGCGAGCAGCTTGTGGAGACGCTGGAGGCGAACACGGGCGAGCGGCTGACGGCGCTGGAAGCCATCGGCGAGGAGGTCGGGCCGCGCGCGCCGAAGAAGCGTGCGGTCTCCGGGGAGGCGGCGTCTGCGTTCCTGGACGGCCTGCGCGCGGAGCGGGAGCGCCATCCCGAAACGGAGGCTGCCTTGCGCCGGCTGGCGGAGGCCGGGAAGGCCCTGACAGCGGCCCGCGCGGCATCGAAGGACGCGGAAACCGTCCTGGCCGCGCTGCCGGCGGTCGATCCGGACGACAGGCAGACCCTTCAGGACCGTCTTGCGGCGGCCGAAGCTGCGCAGGAAGCGGCGCATGAGGTCTCGGCTGCCGCCCATGCGGTGCTGGCGGCGGCGGATGCGGACCGCGCCCCGCCGCTCGACGATGCCGCGATGGAGGCGGCGAAGACGGACGAAGCCGGGGCCGGGATCCGCCTGGAGGCATACCGTTCGCTGGAGAGGGCCCTGTCGGAGACGGAGGAGGCGTCGAAACGGCTGGCGCCCGCCGTCGCGCTCCGCGACGAAGATATCGACGAAGCTTCGATGGCGCGCCATGGCGCCGCCGCGCGGGAGGCGGCCGCCGCCTTCGACGGGCTTGCGGCAAAGGCGCAGGCAGCGGGCGAAGCGTCGCTGGCCGCCGGCGCGGAAGAGCAGGCTGCGGAGCTCGGGCTGGCGGCGCTGCACTGGAGCTACAAGCTGGCCGGCCGCCGGTTCGCGGTGGCGCGGCTGGCCGAGCGGGACATGGCGCCGCCGCGGACGGTCCTGGACGTGGAGCGCTGGCGGGCGCTGCGCGAGCGCCAGGCGGACGCGCGCGACGAGGCCTCGGCCGCGGCCGAGGCGGTCGCGGCGGTGGTCGCGCCGGTGAACGCGGACGTGGGGGCGCAATGGCGCGGGCAGGCCGGGGAATACCGCAAGCAGGCCGGCGCGCTGCGCGGCGCGCTGGCGGAACTGGACGATCTGGAGACGCTCGTGCGGACCGCGGAAGCCGCGCCGGACGACAGGGCGGCATGGTGGGCGGCGGCGAAGGCGGCGGAGACGGTGCTGGAGGACTCGGGCCGCATGTTCCGGAGGGAGGCGGTGGCCGCCGCCGTCAGGGTGCAGGAGCGGCGGAGCGCGGTCCGGGAACGGTATGACGACCTGACCGCGCTATGGGACGGTTTCCGGAAGGGCCTCCGGGCGGAGGGGAAGGTTGCGTTCGCGGAGGAGCACGCCGGGACGTTTCTCGAGGTGGCCCGCGACCTGCTCGACAACCCGGACCTCGACGACGGGGCGAAGGAGGAACTCCGGGCGTTCCTGCAGGAGTGCGAGGAGTTGCAGCCGAAGGTCGCCCGGCGCGGCGCGGCGGCGGCCAGCCAGTGGGACGGGATCCTCGCCCGGGCAAAGGCGCAGAGGCTGCGGCCGTACGCCCTGCCGGAGAGCGCGGCCGTCGTCGGGGAGATGCGCCGTCTCGCCACCAACCATCCGGAGCATCTGACGCCGGAGCGCGAGAAGGCGTTCAGGGACATCGTCGCCGAACACGACCGCCGCCGGCGGGAGTTGCGCCAGGGCCTTTCCGAGGGCCGCGGCAGAGGCCTGTGAGCCGGACGCTGGCGGCGGGCCCCGCCCGGACGGCGGGTGACGCCCGGGATACCGATGGTACGGGGCGGACCGGTCGCTTGCCGTCCCCTGCGGCGGATTGCGCCCCGCAGACCGCGTAGCTAGACCGCGTAGCTGCACCGGCACTGCCGTCTCAACCAATGCAGTCAAGCACCGTGAGACGGCAGTGCCGCAGCGTCTACCGTTTCGTCCCTCCGAACGAACCAAGATATTCGGCAGTATCATAGACACCGATAACATTGGCGTTATTCGGTCCGCTCCAAGTCAGCGCTATGCTCCCCGATCCGGATACCAGATTCTCGCCATATATTCCCGTGCCGACCGTCTCCAACCCGAAGTTTCGGAACATACTGAGCTCGTTCAGCCGCCAGGACATATCCGAGACCGCGCTTCCGTCGTTCACTCTGCGTATGTCGGTGAACGAAACGTCGATCATGTTCCTCGGGTCTCTGGTCGCCGGAGCGTTCAGCTGCAGCTCAATGCGGGCAGCACCCGCTATCGTTTCCGACGGGTCTCGTTTTACAGCACCGATCATCGCACCGTTCCAGACAAAGGTGCCCTGAGAAAAGTTCTTGATCGAGCGTCCGACGGGACGTGTGGCATCGTTGAACACCGACCATTCACAACACTGAAACCCGAGCCTGTCACCGCCAGGGTTTTCCACCAGCCACATGCCGAAACTGGCGTAGTCAAGCAGTCCGACTATGTGTTTCTCATGCATCGCGACATCAGGACTGCCGGTCGTGAGGGATCGAGACCGCTCAGCGAATGAGACGTCGTGAATATCTGCGACGGCTCTGTTGGTCCACGTCAGAAGCCCATAATCAATGGACCGTGTGACCGGCGTGAACGCGCCGTCGTATTGCCTGCCGTATCCGTCGGTGATAACCGCAGGAAGCGAACCAGGCCTCGTACCGGTATCCACGAGCTTCTGAGGTATCTGCGGTGTCGCTACGCTCGGGCTATCCGCTCCCAGAAGCGCTTGGGTATTGTCCGGCAGCCACCAGTCTCCGCTGAACTGAGGATCCGGACGGGTTCCGGATGTCCCTCCTGTTGACGGAGCGGTCGCAGACCGCTTCGCGCCGAAAGAGCCTGCAATGCTGTCGCGATGAAATACCCCGGCAACCTCCTGCTCAGCCGGTCCGAGGAACCCGCCGCTGATCGTTGCGGCGCCGGCTGCCCCGTCGCTGAAGGTGCCGTTTCTCAGGGCAAGGTCATTCCAGACCATGTCCGGTCGCGCAGCCCCGGTGTCAACCTCCCGAATGCCCGTGAATGAGACATCCACATCGGGATTGGCCAGGTCATGTATATCAACCGTGGCATCACCGATGACATGGTGTACGTCACGCCCGCGATACCGGCTCAAGTCGGCACCGATCATCATACCCGACCAAGATGCAGACCCGGTACCGTTCGGAGTCTGTCCGGAGAGCTGGCCGTATGCATCGGTAAAGTAGTCGAGGTCGAGCTCTGCTGCGGGAGTGTTGTCGCAGGAATTGAGTCGCGGTTCCTGACAGCCAACCGACAATTGATTCCAAAACGAACCGTATTCGAGATACCCCACATACGACTCATCATGGTAGACTCTTCTCTCCGGCTCTACCGGTGATCCTGGAACATGGGGCGGTATCTCTTCTTCCACTGTCCGCGTAGTATATTTGACAACGGTAATGTCGTTGTGCTCCAGAACGGCAGCGGCTTGGGTATTCGGCAACGGCGCGTCAGTGGGAACGGTTAACAGCGTCTCCGAGCGCCACACCGGGTCAACGCCGCCTGTCCTCCATTGCCCATCCTCTGAGTCGTATTCTATGCCGGTATGGTGTGTAGTTCTTTGCGCGACCCTGTTGTGGTGCGCGAGTATCTCGCGCATAGCCAGGTTTAGCGTTGACTTGTCTGTGGCGAATGCTCTCCATTTTTTGAACAGGTCGGTTTCTGTGGTCGTGTCTCCCGATGAACCGCCGCCGGGCTGATTACCGGGCATAGCGCCGCTGACAGTGCCGCTCCCGCCTCCACCGCCACCGCACGCCGTCAGAAGCAGCGCCGCGACGAATACACTAACCAAAGTCAAACCTTTCAGGCGCATGGATTCCCCCATTGTTGCAGAGGGCCCGGAACACCGGCTGGTGCCGGGCCGTTTGACCGCCTGCGCGTTCTCATCACCCGTCCGCGTCTAATCGTAAGCGGTGTCTGGACCCCACGTCTGGGTCTGGGTTGACCTTCGCGATCAGGTGGGATCGGCCTCGGGCTCGAAATTCCAGGGCAACAGCTCGTGGATTTTCGATTGCGGGTGCCCGGCGGCGATCTTCTCCAGCGTGC
>JAJEAZ010000703.1 GCA_022824105.1 Alphaproteobacteria bacterium | reverse complement strand
ATCTGCCTGCGCTCCAACCTGTCGCGGGAGGACGCCTACATGCTGTGCAGCCTGGCCTGCGACCTGCACATCACCCAGCTGGTGAACCAGCAGCAGGGCGTCCACGCCATGCTGGACAAGCAGCTGATTCCGTAATGCGCAGCCTGTTCTGATGGAACTGCATTTCGGTCCGAGCCGGAAATCGTCGCCCCGGCCCGCGCCTGTCCCCGCCCCCGAGCGGGGGAGCCGGGGCCCATCCCTGACTCGCGCCACCGCTGCAGCCGGCGGAGAGCAGGCTCAACCGCTGAAACTGCCGCCAGGACCGGACCTGGGCCCCGGATCGGGGTCCGGGTCGACGGCGGGGGTGGCTCCACCATCGGTTCCGGTCAACGACCGCTGGTATTACGGACGGTGGACCCGCCCGTGCGCCGTGCATTCGGGAGCGGCGAGACTCAGGATGAGGTCCGCCGCGCGGTCGGGCGGGGGCAGGTCCGCGGGGTCCTCGCCGGGATAGGCGGCCGCGCGCAGCCGGGTGCGCATCGGTCCCGGATCGACGAGATTGACCCGCAGCGCCGTGCGCGCGGTCTCCGCCGCCCAGGCCAGCGCCAGCGCCTCCAGCGCGGCCTTGCTGGCGGCATAGGCGCCCCAATAGGCGCGGGCCGGGGGATAGCCCGTAACGAACACGGCCCGGCCCGCCGCCGCGCGGCGGAGCAGCGGGTCCGCCGCCCGGATCAGGCGCATGGCGGCGGCGAGGTTGGTGTCGAACACGCGCCGCCACACATCGTCGGCAATCTGGTGCGCGGGCCCGAGCGTGCCGAGGACGCCGGCGCAGGACACGAGTATGTCCAGCCGCCCGAACCGGGCGCCGAGCGCGGCCAGCGCGCGCTCCAGGTCCTCGGGCGCGGTGAGGTCGAGCGGGCAGAGCGTGGCCTCGCCGCCGACCGCCCTCACCGCATCGTCGGTTTCCTCCAGCCCGCCGACCGTGCGGGCGAGCAACACCGGATGGGCGCCGGCGGAGGCGAGCCGCACCGCCGCAGCCGCCCCGAGACCCCTTGAGGCCCCGGTCACCAGCGCGACCCGGCCGGCGAGCGGCTTCGGCTCCGGCACGGGCGGCGCTCAGGCGAGTTCGTCGAGCAGCGACATCCGGTCGGCGGCCGCGCCGTCCCGCCGGTCGAGCAGGTCGATCGGGTAGTCGCCGGTGAAGCAGGCGTCGCAGAAGACGGGCGCCCTGCCGCGTCCGCCCCCCTCGCCGAGCGCGCGGTAGAGGCCGTCCATGCTGACGAAGGCCAGCGAATCGACGCCGATCTCGCGGCGCATCCGGTCGAGGTCGAACCGGGCGGCGAGCAGCGTGTCGCGGTGCGGCGTGTCGATGCCGTAGAAGCAGGAATGGGTCGTGGGCGGGCTGGAAATCCGCATGTGCACTTCCGCCGCGCCGGCATTGCGCACCATCTCGACGATCTTGGTCGAGGTGGTGCCGCGCACGATGCTGTCGTCCACCAGCACGACGCGCTTGCCGGCCAGCACCGCCTTGTTGGCGTTGTGCTTCAGGCGCACGCCCAGATGGCGGATCTGCTGCGTCGGCTCGATGAAGGTGCGCCCGACATAATGGTTGCGGATGATGCCGAGGCTGAAGGGCAGGCCGGCCTGCTGGGCGTAGCCGAGCCCGGCGGGCACGCCGGAATCGGGCACGGGCACGACCACGTCCACGGGCGCCGGCGCCTCGCGGGCCAGCTCGCGCCCGATTTCCATGCGCGCCTCATAGACGCTCCGGCCGAACACGGCGCTGTCGGGCCGGGCGAAATAGATGAGCTCGAAGATGCAGGGCCGGGGCTGCGTCGGGGCGAAGGGGAAATGCGATTCAATCCGGCCCCCGTCCACCACCACCATCTCGCCCGGCTCGACATCGCGGACATAGTCGGCCCCGATGATGTCGAGCGCGCAGGTCTCGGAAGCGAGGATCCAGGCCTCGCCGAGCTGCCCGAGCACCAGCGGGCGCACGCCGTGGGGGTCGCGCACGCCGAAGAGCTTGCTCCGCGATATGGCGACGAGCGAATAGGCGCCCTCGATCTCGCCGAGCGCCTCGACGAGCCGGTCCGCCAGCATCGGTTTCCGGCTGCGGGCGATGAGGTGGATGATGACCTCTGTGTCGGTCGTGCTCTGGAAGAGCGCGCCCATGCCGGCCAGCCGGCGCCGGATCGAGAGCGCGTTGGTGAGGTTGCCGTTATGCGCCACCGCCACGCCGCCGAAGGCGAAATCGGCGAACAGCGGCTGGATGTTGCGGGCCACCGGCGCCCCCGTGGTCGAATAGCGGTTGTGGCCGATCGCGAGCGCGCCCTCGAGGCGTCCGATCGCTTCCTCGTTGCCGAAGGTCTCGCTGACCTGGCCCGGCCCGCGCAGGCTGTAGAACTGCTCGCCGTCCGAGGAGACGATGCCGGCGGACTGCTGGCCGCGGTGCTGGAGGGCGTGCAGGCCGAGCGCGGTGTGCGCGGCCGCGTCGGCGTGGCCGGCGATGCCGAACACCCCGCATTCCTCGTGCAGCTTGTCGTCGTCGAAGGGGTGGACGGCTCGCAAACGGGCCTCCCTTCACCGGGCG
>JAJEAZ010000045.1 GCA_022824105.1 Alphaproteobacteria bacterium | reverse complement strand
CGCGACCTGCTGCAGGCGCTGGATTTCGTGCCCGACCATGCCTACGTGCTGAACTATCTCGGCTATTCCTGGATAGACCGGGGCGAGCATTACGACCGCGCCGAGGAAATGGTCGCCAAGGCCGTCGACCTCCGGCCGCGGGACGGCTATATCGCGGACAGCCTGGGCTGGGTCTATTTCCGCACCGGGCGTTACAGCGAAGCGGTCGAGGAATTGGAACGCGCTGCGGCGCTGGAGCCGCTGGACCCGGTGGTCAACGAACATCTGGGCGACGCCTACTGGAAGACGGGACGCCGGCTCGAAGCCCGGTTCCAGTGGCGCCGGGCGCTGGAGTTCGACCCCGATCCCGAGCGCGTCGACGGGCTGCGCCAGCGACTCGATTGCGGGCTGGACTGCGGCTGAACGGCCGGCCTTGATGCTCTGCGAGCCCGCGCCGGCCAAGGTCAATCTTTACCTGCATGTCGTCGGGCGGCGCGCGGACGGGCTGCACCTGCTGGAAAGCCTGGCCGCCTTCGCGGAGGCGGGCGATGTGCTCCACGCCGCGCCGGCGGACGCGCTCAGCCTCGAAGTCGCCGGCCCGTTCGCCGGAGCGCTGGCGGGCGAGGCGGACAATCTGGTGCTGCGGGCGGCGCGGGCGCTCGCGCCGGGGCAGGGCGCCCGGCTGGTGCTGGAGAAGAACCTGCCGGTTGCAGCGGGCCTTGGCGGCGGCTCGGCCGATGCCGCGGCGGCGCTCCGCCTGCTCTCGCGGCTCTGGGGAACCGAGGCGGACCTGGAGGCGCTGGCGGCCGGGCTCGGCGCGGACGTGCCGGTCTGTCTCGCCGGCAAGACCTGCTTCATGGCCGGCATCGGCGAACGCCTGACGCCCCTGCCGGCCTGGCCCGCCCCGCACCTGCTGCTCGCCAATCCCGGCGTCGCGCTGCCGACGCCGGCGGTGTTCGGCGCGCGGCGCGGCCCGTTCCGCGAAAGCCGGCCCTGGCCGGAAACGGCGGCGGACCTCGCCGGCTGTGCGAACGACCTGACGGAAGCCGCCCTATCGCTTGCGCCGGAAGTCGGCGAGGTCCTCGACGCCCTGGCGGCGCTCGAGGGCGCATCGTTCGCCCGCATGTCCGGCAGCGGCGCCACCTGCTTCGCCGCCTTCGCCGACAGGGCCGACCGCGACCGGGCGCGCGAGGCGCTGCGCGAACGCCATCCGGACTGGTGGATCGCCTGAACCCTCTACCGGTTCAGGAAATTGAGGGGCAGGCCGGGGCGGTCCCAGGGCAGGGAGACCAGCCGGCCGGACATGGACAGCGTGACGAAGGCGGTGCGCAGCCCCTCGCCGCCGAAGGCGATGTTGGTGGTCACCGGGTCAGGCATCGGCACATGCTCCGCTATGCCGTCGTCCGGGGAGACGATGGTGATGCCGCCATTGTGGATCGTGGCGACGCAGACGCGGCCGTCGGCATCGACCGCGAGCGAGTCGAAGAATTGCAGGCCCGGCGCGCCGTGGAGGCAGCGTCCCCGATGGCCGCGCACGCGCTTGCCATCGGAGCCCGCGATGACGCCCGGCGCTTCAAGGTCGAAGGCGATGAGGCGCGCGGTCTCGGTCTCCGCCACATAGACGCGGTCCTCCTCCGGCGAGAGGCCGACGCCGTTCGGCGCGTGGAGCGGCCAGACCGCCTCGCGAACCGGTCCGCCGTCCGCCGGCGCGTAGAAGAGGCCGGTCACGTCCCGGGAGCGCCCGCGCTCCTTGCCATTATCGGTGAACCAGAGCCCGCCCGTGCGGTCGAAGACGAGGTCGTTCGGCCCCTTGAGCGGCTCGCCCTCGCAGTCGCGCCAGACGGTCTCGATCGCCCCGGTTTCCAGGTCGATGCGCTGGATCGATCCGCCCTCATAGTCGCGCGCGCAGCCGATCGGGAAGAGCCTGCCGTCGCGGTCGAACCACTCCATGCCGCCATTGTTGCAGACCCAGAGCCTGCCGTCGGGGCCGAGCGCGGCGCCGTTGGGGCCGCCGCCGGTCTCCGCCGCGACCGTCCGCGCGCCGTCCGGGGCGATGCGCGTAATGCGCCCGGCCGCAATCTCGCAGACCAGCACATCGCCATCCGGCAACGCCACCGGCCCCTCGGGAAAGCGGAGCCCGCTTGCGATCTCCCGCAGTTCCGTCATGTCGCGCTCACGCCTCCCGTCCCCTATACTTGCCGCCCGCAACCGCAAGGAGCGGCCTCATGGACGGAAGCCCGACCATCCATTTCAGCGCGTGCCCGCACGATTGCCCTTCGACCTGCGCGCTCGAGGTCGAACGCTTCGACGCCCACAGCATCGGGCGCGTCCGGGGCGCCCGCGACAACGACTATACCGCCGGCGTGGTCTGCGCCAAGGTCGCGCGTTACGCCGAGCGTATCCACCATCCGGACCGGCTGCTCCACCCGATGGTCCGCACCGGCCCCAAGGGCTCGGGCAGGTTCGAGCGGATTTCCTGGGACGCCGCTCTCGACCTCTGCGCCGAGAAGTTCCTGGAGGCCGAGGCGAAGTTCGGGCCGGAGACGGTCTGGCCCTACTACTATGCCGGCACGATGGGTCTGGTGCAGCGCGACGGCATCAATCGCCTGCGCCACGCCAAGCGCTATTCCGGCTTCCACGCCACCATCTGCACCACGCTCGCCTGGAACGGCTTCATCGCCGGCACCGGCAGGCTCGCCGGCTCCGACCCGCGCGAGATGGCGAAGGCCGACCTGCTGGTGATCTGGGGCACCAACGCCGCCGCCACCCAGGTGAATGTGATGACCCATGCGGTCCGCGCCCGCAAGGAGCGGGGCGCGCGCATTGTCGTCATCGACGTCTATCGCAACGAGACGGCGAAGCAGGCCGACCGCTTCCTCTGCGTCCGCCCCGGCACGGACGGCGCGCTCGCCTGCGCGATCATGCATGTGCTGTTCCGCGACGGCCATGCCGACCGGGCCTTTCTGGAGGCGATGACGGACGCGCCGGCGGAGCTGGAGGCGCATCTGGCAAGCCGCACACCGGAATGGGCCGAGGCGATCTCGGGCGTGCCGGCTGCCGAGATCGAGGCGCTGGCGGGCGAGATCGGGCGCACGAAACGCACCTATCTGCGCCTCGGCTACGGCTTTTCGCGCCAGCGCAACGGGGCGGTGAACATGCACGCCGCGTCGTGCATCGCCGCGGTCACCGGCGCCTGGAAATATGAGGGCGGCGGCGCCTTCCACAATAACGGCGCGATCTACGGCTGGGACAAGTCGCTGATCGAGGGGCTGGACGTGCGCGACCCCGACGTGCGCCTGCTCGACCAGACGCGCATCGGCCCGGTGCTGACCGGCAATCCCGCGGACCTGCAGGGCGGCCCACCGGTGACCGCCATGCTGATCCAGAACACCAACCCGATGATGGTGGCGCCCGAACATCTGCTGGTCCGCGCCGGCTTCGAGCGCGAGGACCTGTTCGCCTGCGTTCACGAGCAGTTCATGACGGTGACGGCGCAGATGGCCGACCTCGTGCTGCCGGCGACCATGTTCCTGGAGCATGACGACATCTACCAGGGCGGCGGGCACAGCTATGTCATCCCCGGGCCGAAGATCGTCGAGCCGCCGGGCGAGTGCCGGTCGAACCACGAGGTGACGGCGGCGCTTGCAAAGCGGCTCGGGGTGGACCATCCGGGCTACGCCATGACCGCGGCCGAGGTCGCCGACGAGACGCTCCGGCGCTCCGGCTATCCCGGCTTCGAGGAGCTCAAGCGGGAACGCTGGACCGATGCCCAGCCGGACTTCCGCACCGCGCATTATCTGGACGGCTTCGCCTGGCCGGACGGCAAGTTCCGCTTCAAGCCGGACTGGGGGGCCTTCTCCCCGCGCGCCCACAACAACGCGGCCGGCATGCCGCGCCTGCCGGACCATTGGGACGTGATCGAAAATGCCAGCGCGGACAAGCCGTTCCGCATGGCGACCTCGCCCGCGCGCGGCTATCTCAACTCCTCCTTCACCGAGACGCCGACCTCGCAGCAGCGCGAGGGGCGCCCGACCGTGATGATCCACCCCGAGGACGCGGACGCGCTCGGCATTCCGGACGGCGGGCGCACGCGGGTCGGCAACGACAAGGCGTCGGTGGTCGTTCACGCCCGGCATTTCGACGGCGTGAGGCGCGGCGTCGTGGTGGTCGAGAGCATCTGGCCGCATGAGGCGTTCGAGGAGGGGCTCGGCATCAACGCGCTCACCTCCGCCGATGCGGCGCCGCCCGTCGGCGGCGGCGTGTTCCACGACACGGCGGTCTGGGTGCGCGCCGCCTGATGGCCGTCGCGCTCGAAGCGGTCGCGGCCGCGACCGAAGGGCGCTTGCACGGCGATGGCGGGTTCACAGTCGGGCGCCTCGTGCATCCGGTCGAGGCGCGCCGGGCGGACGACCTCATTTTCCTGATGGAGGCGCGCCACGCCGCCATGCTGGGGGACTCGCCCGTCCGCGCCGCGGTGCTGCCGGAAGGGGCGAAGCCGCCCGAGGGCGCGCTCGACGCCTGGGTCGAGGTGGAAGCGCCGCGCTATGCGCTGGCCGGGCTGGTGGCGCTGTTCGAACCGGGGCCGCATGCGCCGGCCGGCGTGCATCCGACGGCGGATGTCGCCGGGGACGCGGCGCTGGGCGCGGGCGTTTCGCTGGGTCCGTTCGTGTCGGTCGGGCCGGGGGCGGAGATCGGCGCGGGCGTGCGCATCCTTGCCCACGCCTCCATCGGGGCGGGGGCGCGCATCGGGCCCGACTGCCTGATCCATGCCGGCGCGCGCATCGGCGAAGGCGTGGTGCTGGGCGCGCGCGTCATCCTGCAGGCCGGCGCAGTCATCGGCGCGGACGGCTTCAGCTATGTGACGCGCGGGCCGGCTTCCTTCGAGGTCGCGCGCCGCTCCGGCGACTTTCACGGCGTCGTCAATGAGCGGGTCCGGCGTATCGGCTCGCTCGGCCGGGTCGAGATCGGCGACGATGTGGAGGTCGGCGCCAACAGCTGCATAGACCGCTCGAACGTGGGCGCGACGCGCATCGGGGCGCGCACCAAGATCGATAACCTTTGCCAGATCGGCCACAACATCATCATCGGCGAGGACTGCCTGATCTCCGGCAAGACCGGCATTGCCGGCAGCACGCGCATCGGCGACCGGGTGGTGCTGGGCGGGGCCGCCATGCTCGCCGACCATATCGAGATCGGCGACGATGCCGTCGTCGGCGGCGCGGCGGCGGTCTGGAAATCCGTGCCGCCCGGCCAGGTCTGGGTCGGCTATCCGGCGCGTCCGAAATCGGTCTATCTCGCCGCGCAGGCGCATCTGGCGCGCATGGGCCGCGTCGCAACCCAACTGCGCCGCCTCGCCGCCCGCGTCCTCACGCTGGAAGGCGGCTCGGGCCGGTCCTAGCCCGGATTTCCCGGCAGCTCGGCCATCCGGCGCAGCTGCAGTGTCATGGTATGTCATGTTTCGTCATGTTCTCCATACCTGCGAGGCATGCTCGATCCCCCGTTCCGGCATAGCGCCGTCTTTCCGGGCCGGGGCTTCGGGTATTCCGCCCGGTTTCCTCGTCTGTCGGTCATCGGCACAGGCTCCTCCTTTCGATCCGGTTCGCGCCCGCCGCCGGCTTGCGGCGGGTCCCTGTTTTGCGCGCGTTTCGCGTGCGCGCGCCTGCGGGGCCGCGGGCGGGTGTCGGCGCCGGCGCGGTTCGTGCGCCTGATTGCGCGCGCGAGACGGCACACGCACCTCGCCCGTCCGTTCCCGCCGGGGTGTTCTCATGTGGACTTCTGTCAACCTCTCGATTTTCCTTTCTTTTCTTCATTCGGAGTCGGTCCTCTGTGGCCGGAAGCCTGCTTCCGGCCATGGCAAGCCTCCACGCCAGCGGATGCGGCGGGTCACCCGGAGGGCCGTA
>JAJEAZ010000257.1 GCA_022824105.1 Alphaproteobacteria bacterium | reverse complement strand
CGCAGGACACGCGCCGGATTTACGGGCTGCGGAGCGCAGACGCCCTTGCGGCGCTGGAAAGCGGCGTGTCCGACGAGGCCGAGGCGCTGCTGATGAGCGGCACCGGCATGCCGACCCTGGCGGCGCTGGCGCCTGCGGCGGCCCGGATCGGCAGGCCCGTGCTGTCGTCCAACTACTGCCTCGCCTGGGCGCTGCGCCGGGCTCTGGGCGAGGATGCGGACCTCTGGTCGGCGGACGGCCCCGGACTTTTGCGGTCCGGTCCCTGACGCGCCGTTCGATCCGATTGCCTCCCTGGACAGCCGGCGGCCGAGGCGCGGCCGCCGGAACACGCCGGAAGTGTCATGGAATGTCATGTTGTGTCATGTTCCTCATGCGCAGGGCACATATCCGGTTGCCCGTTCCGGCATGGCGCCGTCCTTTCGGGCTGAGGTTCCCGGTATTCCACTTGGTTCCGGCGCCGGTCCGTCTTCGGCATGGGTTCCTCCTCTCGCTCCGGTTTCGTTTCCGCCGCCCGGTCGGCGGCGGGTCCCTTTTCCGCGCGCGTTTCGCGCGTGCGTGCGTGCGCGGGCGCGGGCGGGCGTATCGCGGCGGCGCGGCTCGCGCGCCTGATTGCGCGCGCGAGACGGCAGACGCACCTCGCCCGTCCGTTCCCGCCGGGGTCTTTTTCGCGGCCCCAGCCATCGCTTTCTGCAGAAAAGCCGAAAGGCGGCCCCGGAAGCCGCCTCTCTCTACTTTCATCATACTACACTTTCTTCCAGGTCAAGCCCTGGGAAGAGAATTATTTCAGATAATCAGGATCAAATAGCAGATATCATCAATTCCCGCGCCCCCGCCGTTCTGCTGCATGCACGCATCTCCGGCGGCCTCGGACTGCGTGGCCCTTGTCGTCGCCCCTCTTCCCGTCAGGCCTTCTCCTCGTCATGCCCGGAACAAGTCCGGGCATGACGGAGGGGTGGTCGGGCGCGACGGAGGGAACGCGGTACGACGGACGGGAGGCGGCATGTCGGAGAGGGCCGGGGCGGCGGTTGGGACGTGCGTTGCGAAACCGCCGGAAACAAGATGTGCGACTCCGGCAGCCCCGCCGCCGGGCAGGTCGGCCTCTATATCACCCCGCGCTCCCTGAGGCCGGCCAAGGCGTCCGCATCGAGATCGAGGAGCCGCCCGAAGACCTCGCGGTTGTGGTGGCCGAGCTGCGCGCCGCCTTCGAGCTTCGGCAGGTCGCCGCCGGAGAATTTGACCGGAAAGCCGGAGACGATGCCGCGCTCGACTGGATCGTCCGAGCCCTGGCGGTACATCGGCTTGAGGGTGCCGCGCGCGCGAAAATGCTCGTCCTCGACGGCTTCCCGGATGGTGCGCACGCGCGCGACCGGAATGCCCGCCTCCTGGAGCAGGGCGATGCCTTCCTCGCAGCTGTGTCTGCCGAGACGGGCCTGGATCTCCTTGCGCAGACTGCCGATGTGCGCTTCCCTGCTTTCCGCGGTGGCGAAGCGCGCGTCCTCCAGAAGCCCGGAGGCGCCGAGCGCGCCCAGCAGGGCCTTGAGGCGCAGCGACAGGCCGACCGTGATAATCACGTCGCCGTCCTTGAGGCGGTAGAGGCCGGTCACGTCGTTGCGGCTGTCATTGCCGGCCCGGACCGGCTGTCCCTCGTGCAGGACATATTCCATCGGCTCCATGAACATCAGGGTGGCGAGCGTGTCGATCATGGAGGCGTCGAGATATTGCCCCTCGCCGGTCTTCTCCCTCACCCGGAGCGCGCCCAGGATCGAATAGGCGGCGTAGAGCGGCGTCACGAGGTCGCCGACGAAGACGCCGATCCGCGTCGGCGGGCCGTCGGCCGCGCCGTTCATGTCCATGATGCCGGACATGGCCTGGATCTGGTGGTCGTGCGCGGGCAGGTCCTTGTAGGGGCCGGTCTGGCCGTAGCCGGCGATCGAGCAATAGACGATGCCCGGATTGACGGCGGCGACCTCCTCGTAGCCGAGGCCCATCCGCTTCATGGAGCCGGGCGAGAGGTTCTCGATCACCACATCGGACTGTTTCGCCAGCTCCAGGAACATGCCCCGCCCTTCCGGGTCCTTCAGGTTGAGCGTGACGCTCTTCACGCCTTCGGAGCGTTTCAGGAACCGGACCGAGAGGTCGTCCTCCGTCTGCCGCTCCGCATTGATCCCCTTCGGCCCGTGAAAGGGGCCTGCATTGCGGATCGGGTCGCCGGAGCCCGGCGCTTCGACCTTGATGACCTCCGCGCCGAAGCGGGCGAGCGTCATGCTGAGGAAGGGTCCGGCAAGGAACACCGTAACCGAGAGCACGCGGATGTCGTCGAGGGGCTTCATTCGAATGGGTCCGATAGCGGAGAAGGCGCGCTCAGGCGTAAAAGCGCGCCGGCGGAAGGCGGTTATGCCGGCTGCGCGACCCGCGCCGGATCGCCGGTGTCCAGCGTCGTGACGCGGCGCATCTCCCGGCGGTAAATCGTGTCTTCGTAGGGGCAGGCGCGGTGCATGGTGGCGCGGTTGTCCCAGATGACGAAATCGCCGTCCCGCCAGGAGTGGCGGTACACGAGCTCGGGCCGGGTCGCGTGTTCCGTCAGTTCGCGCAGGATCAGCCGGCCTTCCGGCACCGGCCGGTCGAGTATCCGCGAGGCGTGCGAGGCGAGATAGAGCGCGCGCCGCCCGGTCCGCGGGTTGGCCAGCACGAGCGGATGGACCGCGCCCTTCAGCCGGTCGCGCTCCTCCTCGGAGAACTCGAAGCCGAGCGTCATGCGCGAATGCGCGATGGAATGATGCACGCTGAGGCCCTCCAGCCCCGCCTTCGTCTCCTCCGGCAGCGTGTCATATGCGGTGCGCATGTCCGCGAACTCGGTGTCGGCCGGCACCGGCGGCACCACGAGGGCGGCGAGCATGGAGTAGCGCCCGCGCGGGTCCTGGAACGAGGCGTCGGTGTGCCAGAGGCGGTTGCCGAGGCTGTAGAGGCGCCGGCGGCTGTCCGCTTCCACGACCCGGCCGTCCGCTTCGACATTCGAGACGTCGGAGAGCGCCTCGTCGCCGAAGCGGTTCTTCTGGAGCACGCTGAAGCCGGTCTTGCGGTGGAGTTCGCCGTCGAGCCGGGCGGCGAAACCGAGCTGCTCCTCGCCCGAGAACGCCTGGTCCCGGAAGACGAGCACGGCATGTTCGTCCATGGCCGTCCGGATGCGTTCGAGCCTCTCCTCGTCATGCACGGCGCGGAGGTCGACCGGGCCCGCCTCGGCGGCGAAATGCGGGTGAAGCTTGCGGAATCGAAGGGTCATGACTCGCTCCGGCGCTGCGAAGGCGGTTGCGGACCGGTTTCTATCGGAAGGCCGGGGTCCGGGGCCCAGTCTCCCATCGACCCGTCATAGAGGGTGAGGTCGTCATAGCCGAGTTGGTGCAGCAGGAACAGGCCGACGGTGGCCGAGATGCCGCCGCCGCAATAGGCGACGACATGGCGGTCCCGGCCGATCCCGGCCTCCTCATGCAGCCGCCGCGCCTCGTCGAGCGCCACGAAGGCCCCGTTGGTCGGGTCGAGCAGGCTGGCCGCCGGCACGTTGAGGCTGCCGGGTATGCGCCCGGGCCTGCCATAGCGGCTCGGCCCCTCGCCCAGATGGAAGGCGGGCGCGAGCGCATTCACCATGACGGTGCCGGCGTCGTCCAGCCGGGAAAGCACATGGTCCCGGTCCACGAAGCGGCCGGGCGCGGGCGCGGCGGTAAAGCGCGCCGGCGGGTATTGCGCGGGCTCGGAGGAAACGGGGCGGCCCTCCGCCTTCCACTTCTCCCAGCCGCCGTCGAGCACGGCCGCCCCTTCGAAGCCGAAGGCGCGCAGCATCCACCAGACGCGGGTCGCCCACATGATGCTGCCGGCCGAGTAGAGCACGACGCGGGATGCGTCGCCGACGCCGAGCCCGCCCATTGCCTCCGCAAACCGCTCGGCCGACGGCGCCATGAACTTGAGCTGCGTGCCGGGGTCCGAGGCGGTTCCCTGGAGGTCCAGGAAGACGGCGCCGGGGATATGCGCCTCGTCATATTCCGTCCGGCCCGGCACGACGCGGTATGGGGCGTCGTCTCCGGGCTCCGCCGGCCTCAGCCATGTGGTGCAGTCCATGATGCGCAGCTCCGGCGCGCCCAGGCTCGCCTCCAGTTCACCGGTCTCGATCAGCGCCCCGGGCTCGCGCCATTGCGAAAGGTCGGTGCGGGCTTCGGTCATCGGCAGTCTCCCCTGGTGCGTCGGCAGCGGTCTCCAGAGGTGCATCATTACCACGAAGCGCCGGTCCGATTTACGCTTCGCGGCGCCGATTGTAGGATTGCCCGCAGCAAACGGAGGACGCCATGACCGACAATTGGGAATTTGCGCACAACAGGGCCGCGGAGGCTGTCTGGACGGAGGGCCTGCGCGAGATCTTCGAATATCGCGACCTCGGCATCAAGGCGGCGACCAGGGGCGACTATGTCGCCCATATCGTCAAGGCGAACGGCAAGGAGATGAAGGACGAGGTGCAGCACTGGCATGTCCATGACTGCACCTTCCAGTTCGTCATGGTGCTGAACGGCTGGGCCGAGTTCGAATATGAGGGCCAGGGTGTCAGGCGCA
>JAJEAZ010000181.1 GCA_022824105.1 Alphaproteobacteria bacterium | reverse complement strand
CATCCGCTGGTCCAGCACAAGCTGTCCCTCATGCGCCGCAGGGACACGAACACCGCCAAGTTCCGGCTGCTGATGCGCGAGGTTTCCCTGTTGCTCGGCTATGAGGTGACCCGCGACCTTGCGACCGAAATCCGCAGCATCGAGACGCCGCTCGCGGAAACCCGCGCGCCGTTCCTGACCGGCAAGAAGCTTGTTCTCGTCTCCATATTGAGGGCCGGAAACGGGCTGCTCGAAGGCATGCTCGACCTCATCCCCTCCGCCCGCGTCGGGCATGTGGGAATCTACCGCGACCCGGAGACGCTGATGGCCGTCGAATATTACTTCAAGGTGCCGGAGGACCTGGGCGACCGGCCGGTGGTCGTTCTGGATCCCATGCTGGCGACGGGGAACTCGGCGGTCGCGGCGGTCTCCAGGCTCAAGGAGGCGAACGCGCTCGACATCAAGATGCTGTGCCTGCTTGCGGCGCCGGAGGGCATCGAGGCCTTCCACGCCGTGCATCCCGAAGTCGCGGTCTTCACCGCCGCCATAGACGAGCGGCTCGACGACCACGGTTACATCGTGCCGGGCCTCGGCGACGCCGGCGACAGGCTCTACGGCAACAAGTAGGCCGGCGCGCTGCAGCAGGGTCGGACCGTCTTCCGTCCCAAACCGGGATACAGCCGTCACCCCGGACGGAGCGAAGCGGAGATCCGGGGTCCATCTTCCAGCCTTCCTGCCGGGCCGAAACGGCTGGAGTTGGGCCCCGGATCGGGGTCCGGGGCGACGAAGCGGACGCGAGACCGCGAGCAGCCGACTATTCGCCCGCCGCCGGCTTGACGGACCGGCCGGCGCCGGCGGCCAGGTGGATCTTCTCGATAAAGTGCTCGGCCAGGGTCACCGCGTCCCCGGCGTCCTCGAAGATGCCGTTGAGCAGCGCGTCGTAGTTGGGCTGGTGGAAGAAGACCAGCGAGATGCGGTCGCGCCGGGACGCCCCTTCGGGCGGGTTTGCGACCCGGTGCAGGGTCGATGCCCAGCGCCCGCCGGTCCAGCGCGCCATCGCATCGCCCAGATTGCAGACGAAGGCATCCGCAGGCGGGCGCACATCGGTCCAGCCGCCGCGCGGCAGCTTCACCTGCAGGGTGCCCGGCACGTCGTCGCCGCGCAGCACCGTCAGCGTGCCGTAATCGGTATGGGCGCCGGCGCGGAGCTGCCGCTGCGCCGGGGCGTCGGTCTGCGCCGGATAGCGGATCAGCCGCAGGCCGCAGGCGGGCCGGTCCAGCTTGTCCGCGAAAAAATCCTCCTCAAGCCCGAGCGCCAGCGCCATCGCGCCCATCAGCCGGTCGCAGAGCCCGAGCACGGCGCGGAAATAGTCGTCCACGGTCTCGCGGAAGCCTTCGGGCCGGACGGGATAGCGGTTCTCCTCGAAGAAATAGGACGCGACCTCGCCCCGGTAGTAGTCGTCGTCCGGGATATCGGGCGGACCCATCGCGAAGGCTTCCTGCAGGTCGGGCGGCGTTTCCTCGCCCAGCGTATAGGCGAGCGAGCGGTCGGCGAACGGGTAGTAGCCGCGCCCGACCCGGCTCTCCGGCCGCAGGATCGCGCGCTTTTCGGCCAGCGGCAGGGCGAAGAAATCGACGGCCGCCTGCCTCGTGCGGGCGATCAGCTCGGCGGGGACCCCGTGGCCGGTAATGCAGAAGAAGCCGGACTCCGTGCAGGCCGCCTCGATTTCGCGGGCGGCCCTCCGCTTGTCCTCATCCCGGCCCCGAAGAAAGGGGGCGATATCGATTACCGGAACCGACATTCCCGCTGCTCCTCACCGCATCAGGAGGCGCCCGCCCCCGCCGCGCCGCTGGCGATCGCCGCCTCGATCTCGCCTTCCCCGACGCCGGCTTCGGCCAACACCTCCCGCGTGTCCGCGCCGAGCAAGGAGCCGCCGCGCCTGATACTCGACGGCGAGCCCTCGAAGCGGATGGCGGGCCTCGCCTGCCGGAGCCGGCCTGCAAGCGGATGGTCGTATTCCACCAGCGTGCCGTTGGCCGCGACCTGCGGGTGGCGGACCATCTCTCCCCGGGTCAGCACCGGCGCCGAAGGCACATGCGCCGTATCGAAGAGGGTGGTCCATTCCGCCGTGGTGCGCTTGCGCAGCTCCAATTGCACCTGCTCGAGGCGCGCGTCGATGTTCTCGTCCCGGAGCGCTCCGGTGGCGAAACGCGGGTCGTTCGCCAGGTCCTCGCGCCCGGCGACTTCGCAGAAGCCGAGCCATTGCCGGTCCGTCATCAGCGAGACGCTCATGAAGCCGTCGGCGGTCTCGTAGATGAGGTCGATGAAGCTCGCCGCCCGCTGGATCGAGGTCGGCGCGTCCACGAAGGTCTGCGAGCCCATGTCGGAGTTCCACAGGAACGCGACGACGGAATCGAGCATCGAGACGCGGACATGCTGGCCCTCGCCGGTCGCCGCCCGGTGCAGCAGCGCGGAGGTGACCGCCTGGGCGGCGGTGAGCGCGGTCACCTTGTCCGGCAGGATGGTGCGCACCAGGCGGGGCCGTTCTTCGTCGGAGCCCGCCTGCACGGTGGTCAGGCCCGAGATCGCCTGCACGATCGGGTCGTAGGTCGGCTTGGAGGCGAACGGCCCCTTCTCGCCGAAGCCGCTGATCGAGACATAGACGATATCGGGCCTGACGGCGCGGATGTCCGCCTCGCCGACGCCGAGCCGTTCCACCACGCCCGGGCGGAAGTTCTGGATGAAGACGTCCGCTGTCGCGGCCAGGCGCTTCAGCAGCGCCACGCCCTCGGGCCGCTTGAGGTCGAGCACGACGGAGCGCTTGTTGCGGTTGTTGTTGAGGAACGCGGCCGAGAGCCCGCCCTGCCGGTTGCCGCCGCCGCGCGTCAGGTCCCCGCCCCGCGCTTCGACCTTGATGATGTCGGCGCCCTGGTCCCCGAGTATCTGCGTCGCCATCGGCCCCGAGATCACATTGGTGAGATCGACGACGCGAAACCCCGACAACGGTCCGCTCATGGCACTCCGCTCCCTCTTTGCGCCGCAGACATTAGTGCGTTTCCCCCCGAGGCCAAACCGCCTGCCGCGCCGGCCGGCTCCGTGCTATATGCCGGGCCATGAGCGAGGCGCAACATATCGCCGTCATCGGGGCCGGCATCGTCGGGACGGCGACGGCCTGCTACCTGCGGCGCGACGGCCACAGGGTCACGCTGATCGACCCCGAGCCGCCGGGCACGATGACCTCCTTCGGCAATGCCGGCGCGATCAGCTCGCACTCCTGCCTGCCGCAGACCGGCCCCGGCCTCATGTTCAAGGCGCCCCGCTGGCTGCTGGACCCGATGGGGCCGCTGTTCATCCGCTGGCGCCACCTGCCGGAATTCCTGCCCTGGCTCATCCGCTTCGTGCGCGCGGGCCGGCCGGAGCCGATGCGCCGGCAGATGGATGCCATGGCCGCCCTCCACCGCCTGGCCCTCGACGCGCACAAGGACCTCGCCGCGGAGGCCGGCACGACGGACCTCATCCGGCAGAACGGGACGCTCACCGTCTATGAGAGCACGCGGTCCTTCCGGGCAGCAGTGGGCGACCGGGAGGGCCAGCGTGAGCGAGGCTTCGAGGTCGAGGAACTCGATGGCGACGAGCTCCGCCAGCTCGAACCGGGACTGGCGCCGATCTTCCCGCACGCCACCTTCTTCCCCGGGGGCGCCCATACGGTCGATCCGGGCGCGCTCACCGCCGGCCTTGCGGAAGCCTTTTCGCGCGGGGGCGGGCGCATATTGGCGGCGCACGTCACCGGCTTCGACTACGCGGACGACCGGCCGGCGGCGGTCCGCACCTCGAAGGGCCGGCTGGAGGCGGACGGTTTCGTTGTCGCGGCCGGGGCCTGGTCGGCAGGGCTGGCCGAAATGCTCGGCGAAAAGGCAGTGCTCGAATCCGAGCGCGGCTACCACCTCACCATCCCCGACCCCGGCGTCGAGACGCGCCACCCGGTCTCCTTCTACGACCGCAAGTTCATGGCGACGCCGATGCAGATGGGCCTCCGGCTCGCGGGCACGGCGGAATTCGCCGGCCTCGACGCGCCGCCCAACTGGAAGCGCATCGAACCGCTCCGGGCCCATGCGCGGAAGGCGTTCCGCGATATTCGCACGGAAGACGGCTCACCCTGGATGGGCAACCGGCCCGCCACGCCGGATTCCCTGCCGGTGCTCGGCACGTCGGTGCTGCACGGCAATGTCTGGTACGGCTTCGGTCACGGGCATCTGGGACTGACGGCCGGGCCGATCAGCGGCCGGCACATCGCCGACCTTGTCGCCGGACGCTCGCCCGCCATCGACATGGCCCCCTACAGCATCGGCCGGTTCTGATGCTGACGGACGCCCAGCTCGACCGCTATGCCCGGCACCTGATCCTGCCGGAGGTCGGCGGCGCGGGGCAGCAGAAGCTGCTGGCCTCGCGCGTGCTGGCGGTGGGCGCAGGCGGCCTCGGCGCGCCGCTGCTGCTCTATCTCGCCGCCGCCGGGGTCGGCACGCTCGGCGTCATCGACGACGACGATGTCGATGTCTCCAACCTTCAGCGCCAGGTGATTCACGGCAATGAGCGCATCGGCCGGCCCAAGGCCGAGAGCGCCGCGGCCGGCATCCATGCGCTCGACCCCGCCATCCGCGTCGAGACCCATGCCGAGCGGCTGACGGAGGCCAACGCCGCCGACCTCTTCCGGGAGTACGACCTCATCCTCGACGGCAGCGACAATTTCGCGACCCGCTACCTCGTCAACGCCGCCGCCGTCGCCGCCGGGCGGACGCTCGTCTCCGGCGCGGTGCTGCGCTTCGACGGGCAGGTCTCCACCTTCAAGCCCCATGCCGGGCCGGAGCATCCCTGCTACCGCTGCCTCTTTCCGGAGCCGCCGCCGCCGGACGCCGTGCCCGCCTGTTCGGAAGCCGGAATCCTGGGCGCGGTCGCGGGCGTCGTCGGCACGCTCATGGCGGTCGAGGCGCTGAAGGAGCTGATCGGCATCGGCGAGGGCCTCTCCGGCCGCCTCCTGCTCTACGACGCCCTCACTGCGTCCACCCGG
>JAJEAZ010000509.1 GCA_022824105.1 Alphaproteobacteria bacterium | reverse complement strand
GAACAGGACGAGCCGTTCGAGGCCTCCGAGAGAACCGGAGATGGGCCCCGGCTCGGGGGCCGGGGCGACGGTGGAGCGTCATCTCCCATGAGTCGTAACCCGGCACCGCCGGTATGAGTCCGAAGTCGATGCCGCTGGTATGAGCCTGTCGAAGGAGGGCGATCGGGCGTCGCGCCGGCCCGGAGTTCGGAGCGGCCTTTTTTCGCGCGCAATCGCGGGCCTGCACTGCCTCAGCGGCGGTCCCGTGCGCGTTCGGCGTGGCTGTTGTCCACGCAGGCTTCGAAGGGGATGTCGCGGTCGATGAAGCCGCCGGAGATAAGCGCGCCTTTCAGCCGGACGAAGCCTTCCAGCGGCAGCACCGGGTCGCGGCCCCAGACGCCGCCGGCCCTGTAGCGCGCGAGCGCGCCGGCGAGTCGCGCCGGGTCGAGGTCCGGGAAATAACCTTGCAGCCGGCCCGCCAGTTCCTCCGGATCGTGGCCGTGCAGCCAGTCGAGCGCCTCCTTGACCCCGCCTGCCAGGGCGGCAAGCGCGTCCGGGTTGGCCTCGGCATATTGCCGCGAGGTGTAGAGCGTCGTGTAGGAGGTCGGGCCGCGGCCCGCCGCGGCGTACCAGATGTGACCGGCGCCCTCATGCAGCAGCTCTTCGACGAACGGCTCGAAGACTTGGATCGCGTCCAGCCTGCCCTCGCGCAGCGCCCCGGCATTCTCCGCCATGCCGCGGTCGGGCGCGCGCCGAAGCGCGGCGGGGTCGAAACCGGCGCGGCGGATGTCGTCCTGCAGGCAGAGCCAGGGTGTGGGCACTTCCGAAACCCTGGCGAAGCGCGCGTCCATGAGGTCGGCGAAGCGGAAGTCCGGCCGGGGCTCCCGCCCGACGACATAGAACGGGTCGCGCGTCACCGCCTCCGCGAACGCCACCACCGTCCCGTCGCCGTGCCGCTGCTGATACTGCATCATGCGCATCGGGCCGCCCCAGATGACGTCGGCGCCGCTGCCGAAGAGGCTCGCCGCGGCATCGTCGGGGCTGTCGGGCCGGCCGAATTCCACCTCCAGCCCCCGCTTGCCGTAAGCGTCCAGTTCCAGAGCCAGGTAGAAGGGTGCGTAGAAGACCGCCCGGAGCGATTCGAACAGCCTCACCATGCGTTATAGCCGCCGTCCACCAGCAGGTCGGCGCCGGTCATGTAGCTGGACTCCTCGCTGGCGAGGAACAGCGCCGCCTCGGCGATCTCTTCCGGCCGGCCCATGCGGTCCAGCATGGTGAGCGCGCCGTTTTCGCGCTCCGCCGCCTCCCGCCCGCCATGCTTGGCGTGGACGCGCGCCGTGCCGATGGGGCCGGGCGAGAGGCTGTTCACGCGGATGCCTTCGCCCGCATGGTCGATCGCCATGACCTTCGCCAGCTGGATCAGCGCCCCCTTGGCGGCGTTGTACCAGCAGTGCCCCGGTTTGCCGACCTGCCCCAGTTGCGAGGCCACATGGACGATGCTGCCGCCGCCGCTCGCCGCGATCAGCGGGACGGCGTATTTGCTCATCAGGAACGGCCCGGTGAGATTGACGGAGAGCGAGCGCGTCCAGTCCTCTTCCGCGACATCCACAACGCTGCCGTAAGGCACGAAAAGGGCGGCATTGTTGACGAGCACATGCAGCTTGCCGAAGCGCTCTTGCGCCAAAGCCGTTGCGGCTTCCGCATCGGCCGAACGGGACACGTCGCAACGCATGGCGACCGCCCCCTCCGGCGCGCGTTCCGCTATGTCAGGCGCATTGTCCGCAACGATCACCTCCGCCCCCTCGCGCAGGAAGGCGGCGGCGATGGCGTGGCCGATGCCCCCGGCCGCGCCCGTGACGATGGCGGCCCTGCCCGCGAGCCGGCCCACTATTCCCACCGCCCTTGCGCGTGCCACTCCACCTGCTCGGCGTAGCTGGCGCTGTAGGCGGCGCGGTGCCGGAAGTAGCTGTCCCATTCCAGCGCGCCTTCCGGTTCCGGCTCGAGCTCGAAATGCCCGTAGCGGTCCTCGCCCCGCACAAGCGTCGCCGGGACGCGGATGCTGCCGATATGGCGGACATTCGCCGGAATGTAGGAAATGCCGATGCCGATGCGCCGGTCGTCGGCCTCGTTGGGGCCGGAGGCATGCACGGCAAGGGTGTGATGGATCGAGAACTGGCCCGGCGAGAGCGGCACCGGCACCGCGTCTTCCGTCAGGAAATCGGCCTCGGTGCGCTGGCCGGCGCTGTTGATGCTGTTGGGCGCCGCATTCGCAATATGCCGCATCAATCCGCCCTGGCTGGTGCCGGGCACGAAGCGCATGCAGCCTGCTTCCTCGGACGCCTCGCTCAGCGCCAGCCAGGCGGTGACATGGAGGTGCGGGCGCAGGCCGAAATAGGTGGCGTCCTGGTGCCAGATGGTCTGCGCCTCGGTCTTGGCGTCCTTGACGAACCAGGTGCTGGTCCAGCACAGGATGTCGGGTCCGAGCAGCGCCTCCACCGCGTCGAGGATGCGCGGGTGGCGGACAAGGTCGGCCGCAAAGGGCAGCAGCAGGTGCGTCTTGAACCGGGCGTCGGGGTCGCCCTCGGTGACGCGGTGGCCAAGCTCTGTCTCGTAAGCCTCGAACCTGCGGCGGTAATCCCGCGCCTCCTCCGCGCTCATGGCGTAGTAGGGGCCGCCGAAGCCGTCCCGCTCGAACGCCTCGACATCGACCTTGTGCGCTGCGCCCATCTTCTTCCTCCCTGCCCGTCTCAGGCCACGCGGATCATGCTCTTCATGCCGCTCGCCTGGTGCCCCAGCACATGGCAATGAAACAGCCAGTCGCCGGGATTGTCAGCAACGAAAGCGATCTCCACCCGCTCGCGCGGCTCCATCAGCACGGTGTCCCGCCATTCGCGATGCGCCGTCGGCCTGCCGTTGCGGGTGAGGATGCGGAAGGCGTGGCCGTGCAGGTGCATCGGGTGGGGCCAGGCGGTGGCGTTGGCCATGGCGATGACGCAGCTTTGGCCGCGCTTCAGCGTCAGCATCGGCTCCGGGGGGCCCTCGGGCATGGCTTCGCCATCGACGAACCAGAAGGAACGCGGGCCGACCGGGCCCATGCTGCCGCCCATCTCGGCCATGACCGCCCCGCCCATCGCGCCGCCGGTGAACATCGTCTCATGGCGGACGGCGCCTTCGACCTCCGGCTCCGGCAGGGGATTGGGCGGCAGGGCGAGCGGCCAGTCGGGCGGCGCGGCGCGCAGAGGCTCCGAAGCGTAGGCGAGGTCGAGCAGGCGGTATTCCCGGTTGCGGTAGAAGGCGTCGATGACCGGCGTCTTCGCCCCCGGCTCCCCGGTCATGTCGAGCACGATGTCGGCGCGCATGCCGGGGCCCAGCACGACCCGGCCTCCCTCCGGCGCATGGGGCGCAACCGGATGGCCGTCAAGCGCGATGACCTGCGGCCGGTGGCCCTGGAACTCCAGCCCGAAAACCCGCGCATTCGCGGTGTTGACGAGGCGCAGCCGGATGCGCTCGCCCGGGCGCACGGCGAACTCTCCCGGACTGGAGCCGTTGACGGTGGCCCAGTTGCCGAGGCGCCCTGCATGGCTCATGTCGTGGGGATTGTCGAAGCCGGGGGCAAGCTCGGCTTCCTGCGTCATCCGCCAGTCGTCCAGCACCCAGGTCACGTCCCGGTCCACGCGCAGCGCCGGGTCGCGCTCCTCGACGACCAGCACGCCGTA
>JAJEAZ010000510.1 GCA_022824105.1 Alphaproteobacteria bacterium | reverse complement strand
CTGCGCCGTCCCCCGGGTCGGCCGCCCTGCTGCACCATCCGGCGGCTATGACGGGCGGTAGCAGTATCCGCCGCCGTAGAGCGTCTCTATCGACGAAAAGTCCGGGTCCACGGCTCGGAACTTGCGGCGCATCCGTTTGATATGGCTGTCGATTACCCGGTCGTTCGCAAATACGTCGTGGCCGTAGGCGGCGGTCATCAGTTGGTCGCGCGTCTTCACGTAACCGGCCCGGTATGCCAGCGAATTCAGGATCAGCAGTTCGGTCACCGTGAGCTTCACCGGCGCTCCCTTCCAGGTGCACGAGTAGCGGTCGGGATCGACAGTGAGGTCGCCCCTTACCAAAACGTCCCCGGCGCTGCCTTCCCGGTCCAGTTCCTTGCGGCGCAACAGGGCGCGGATGCGCGCAATCAGCAGGCGCTGCGAGAACGGCTTCTTTATGTAATCGTCGGCCCCCATGTTCAGTCCGAGTTCCTCGTCCCGCTCCTCCACCTTGGTGGTGAGGAAAATGACGGGCAGCGCAGTCTTTGCGCGCAGGCGCCGCAACAGTTCCATGCCGTCCATGCGCGGCATCTTTATGTCCAGGACCGCAAGATCGATGCCATTGTTGCGCAGCGCCTGCCAGGCCTGTTCGCCGTCTGCGAACGAGCGGACGTCGAAGCCTTCCGCCTCGAGCGCCATCGTGACCGATGTAAGGATATTGCGATCGTCGTCTACGAGGGCGATCGTATGCTTCATGATACCCCGGTCCTTCCGCAAACATCCCGTGCATGAGGAGCCTTAATGTCTCCTGCCGCATTATGGCGGAATTCCGGCGAACTGCGTATGAATTCCCCGCACGATTGTCTTCGGCGCGTCATGACGGCGCATTGCGCGATTGCCGCAGCTTCCATAGAAGACAGGGAGACTGATCGGCGTCCCGACTCCGCGAATTGAGGCCAGTATTGCCCTGCGACAAACGCCTGGCCGCAATCGGCATCACCAACCCCGGCATCCTGCATTGGAATCCCGGCCGCGCGGCCCTTGTGGAGTCGGCGCTGCGGGCGGGTGAGGGCATGCTGGCGGCTGGCGGCGCGCTCGTTTGCCGGACCGGCAAGTTCACCGGGCGGTCCCCCGAGGACAAGTTCTTCGTTCGCGATGCCGGAACGGACAAGGGCATCGACTGGGGCAAGGTCAACCGGGGGATGGCGCCGGAGAAATTCGAGACGCTTCGCCGCCGTATCGTTGACCATCTGCAAGGCCGGGAACTCTTCGTGCAGGACTGCGACGCCGGCGCCGACCCGGCGCACCGGCTGGCCGTGCGCGTGGTGACGGAGCAGGCGTGGCACAGCCTCTTCACACGCAACATCTTCCTGCCGCCGGCCGGCCCGGCCCGCGGCGACCCGGAATGGACGATTCTCCATGCGCCGAGCTTTACGGCCGACCCCGAAACCGACGGCTGCCGGAGTTCGACGGTCATCGCCATCGGCTTCTCGGAGAAGCTGATCCTGATCGGCGGGACCTACTATGCCGGCGAGATCAAGAAATCGGTCTTCACGCTGCTGAACTACCTGCTGCCGGCCCGGGGCGTCATGCCGATGCACTGTTCGGCGAATATCGGGCCCGAGGGCTCTGCGGTGTTTTTCGGCCTGTCCGGCACAGGCAAGACGACGCTTTCGGCCGATCCCGGCCGCGAGCTGATCGGCGATGACGAGCATGGCTGGTCGGATGGCGGCCTCTTCAATTTCGAGGGCGGCTGCTATGCGAAGGTGATCGACCTCGACAGAGACGCCGAACCGGAGATCCATGCTGCCAGCCACTGCTTCGGCACCGTGCTGGAGAATGTGGCCATCGATCCGGACAGCCGGCTGCTGGACCTCTCCGACCGCGAGGTGACGGAGAACACCCGGTCGTGCTATCCGCTGGAGTTCATACCGAATGCCAGCGGGACCGGCCTCGGCCCGGCGCCCCGGAACATCGTCATGCTGACCGCCGACGCCTTTGGCGTCCTGCCGCCGATCTCCCGGCTGACGACGGCGCAGGCGATGTACCATTTCCTCTCGGGCTACACGGCCAAGGTCGCGGGCACGGAAGTGGGCCTCGGCAGGGAGCCGCAGGCGACCTTCTCGACCTGTTTCGGCGCGCCGTTCATGGCCCGCCCGCCAACCGTCTATGCCGAACTGCTGGGACGGCGGATCGCCGAGCGCAAGGTCGGCTGCTGGCTGGTCAATACGGGCTGGAACGGCAGGGGCGAGCGGATGCCGATCGCGCACACCCGCGCGATGGTCAATGCCGCTCTCGACGGGTCGCTGGACGGGGTGGAGACGGCCAGGCATCCCGTGTTCGGCCTGCACTGGCCGGTCGCGTGCCCGGATGTGCCGCCCGAGGCTCTCGACCCGCGCACCAGCTGGTCGGACAGGGACGCATATGACGCGCGGGCCGCCGCTCTGGCGCGGGACTTCGAGGCGAATTTCGAGCGGTTCGAGGAGGATGCCTCCGAGGAAGTCATGGCCGCAGCCGTCCGCACCGCCGCCTGATTGCCGCAAGACAGGCGCAGGCGGATGCGCTAGCGTTGCGGCGCCATGACGAAACAGCTCACCCTGGTCGTGAAGCGCGACTGCCCGACCTGCACCCTGCTTGAGCCGGTCTATGCCGCGCTCGCGGCCTCCGGCATCGCGCTCGATGTGTGGACGCAGGACGACCCCGGCTTCCCGGAAAGCGTGCCGGGCGCGCTCGACGAGGGGCTGGAGCGGTCCTTTCGGCTCGGCGTCGAGATCGTGCCGACCCTGATCCGGCGCGAGGATGGCGAGGAGGTCGAGCGGACCTGGGGCTGGGACCGCGCGGAGTGGGAGCGGCTGACCGGCCTCGAAGGGCTCGGCGCCGGCCTGCCGCCCTTCAGGCCCGGCTGCGGGGCGAAGAATGTCGAGCCCGGAATGCCGGAGGCGCTGGCGGCGCGCTTCGGTTCCGCGCGGCTCAAATCCCGCAGGGTGCCGCTGGCGCCGCTGGAGGACGAGATCGAGGCGGCTTACGACCGCGGCTGGTCGGACGGCCTGCCCGTCGTGCCGCCGACCGAGGCGCGCGTGCTGGCGATGCTCGACGGCACGACCCGCGACCCGGGCGAGGTGCTGGGCCTTGCGCCGCCGAACCTCCAGCCCTGCACGGTGGAGAAGGTGGCGGTCAACGCCGTGATGGCGGGCTGCAAGCCGGAATATCTGCCCCTGGTGCTCGCGGTCGTCGAGGCAGCGCTGGACGATGCCTTCTGCATGCACGGCGTGCTCGCGACCACCTATTACATCGGCCCCATCGTCATCGTGAACGGCCCGGTGCGCCGCGCCATCGGCATGAATGCGAAGGGGAACGTCCTCGGCCAGGGCAACCGCGCCAACGCCACCGTCGGCCGCGCCCTGCAGCTGGTGGTGCGCAATGTCGGCGGCGGCAAGCCGCAGGGCGTGGACCGCGCGGCGCTCGGCAATCCCGGCAAATACACCTTCTGCTTCCCCGAGGACGAGGAAGGCTCCGCCTGGCCGCCGCTCTCCGAGAGCCGGGGCGCGGGCAAGGGGGCCTCGGCGGTCACGCTGTTCGCGGGCTACGGCGTGATGGGCGTGGTGGACCAGGATTCCCGCACGCCCGAGGCGCTGGTCGAGACCTTCGCGGACGTGTTCCGCGGGCTGGAGAACCGCAACCGGCGCAATATCGACGCGGTGATCGTCGTGTCGCCGGAGCATGACCGCGTGTTCCGGGACGGCGGCTGGTCGCGCGAGGATTTCGAGGCCGCGCTCCGCACAGCACTCGACGAACCGGGCCATAGCACGCCCAAGCTGCGCGAGGGCGGCCTGCTGATCGTCCGCGCCGGCGGCGGGGCGGGCATGTTCTCCGCCATTCTTCCGGGCTGGGCCGCCACCGGCCCGGTCGGCAGCATTCCCGTAACGAAGGAGGTAGGAACGTGAGGAACACTCCGGTGCTGGTCGATCCGACCGGCGAAGTCGAGCCGGCGCGGCGCGAGCCGCTGGCCCGGCCGGCCTCGCTGGACGGCAGGACCGTGGCCCTGCTCGACATTTCCAAGGCGCGCGGCGACGTCTTTCTGGACCGCCTGCATATGCGCTTGGACGAGCGGGGCATCGAAGTGAAGCGCTACATGAAGCCGACCTTCGCGCGCACGGCGCCCATTGCCGTCAAGCAGCAGATCGCGTCGGAGGCCGCCCTCGTCGTCGAGGGGCTGGCCGACTGAGGCTCCTGCACATCGTGCTGTACGCATGATATCGCAGACCTCGAAGCCCGCGGCGTCCCCGGCGTGGGCGTGGCGACCACGGAGTTCGTGGAGGCGTGGCAGGCGCAGTCCGCAGCCCTCGGCTACGAACCGCCCATGATCTTCGTCCCCCACCCGATCCAGGACCGCACCGACGCCGAAATCCAGGCGCTGGCTGACGCGGCGGTCGAAGAGATCGTAAGCCGGCTTACGGCCTGAGGGCGACGTTCCCGGATCAAGCCCGGGGTGACGGTTTGGGGCAGGCCGGAGGGCGCGCTTCCCGCGCTTTTACCGGCGAAGCAGGCGCAGGATTTCCTGCTGCCCCTCTTTGAGGGCCTGTTGCCCTTTTTCGAGGGCTGCGACCCGCTGCAGGATTTCCTGCTGCCCCTCTTCGAGGAGGCCGACCCGCCGCACAAGTTCCTGCTGCGTCTGTTCCGCCCGGGCCAGGCCTTCGCGGTTTTCGACGGCGATCGTCGCAAGGAAGCCGATCGCGCCGGCCACGAGCCCGGCCGCCAGGATCAGGGCCCAGGGCGGGACCCCGCCGGATGCCCGGCGGCGCTGCTCCTCCAGTGCGGACGCGATGGCGTCCGCCGCCCGCCGCTCGAGGCCGCTGTCCTCAAGGGTCCGTATCAGCCCCGGCGTGTCGGTCATGCGTCCCCCGGCTGTCGGAAAACACGCGATCCGATTATGCCGACAACCGGGGAGTCCGCAAGTCCGGGAGCGGGGGAGGGAGCTTTCTCAGGCCGTCGATGAGGGTTCACCGCCCGACGCGGGCGACCATCCGCTGCGCAAGGGCGCGGGCCTCCGTGCGGTTGGTCGGGATCGTGCCGGTGGGGCCGCGGGCGGCCCAGCCGGCGGCGTAGAGGCCGGGTTCGATTTCGGGGCCGGTGGGGCGGATGCCGTCCACGGGGGCCTTTTCGTAGCCGATGCAGGTGACGGCGAGGTCGGCCGGGAGCGCGCCGCGGTTCGTTTCGACCGCTTCCAGCCGGCCTGCGCCGAGGAAGGCCGTTGCGTGTGTGCGGAAGTGGAAGCGGATCGGGGTGCCTTGTCCCGGCGGGCGGGCTGCAAACTCCTTCAGCAGCGTGGCTGCTTCGCCGGTCGCGTCGTCGAAGGCGTCCAATTGGGGCCATGCCACCGCGAGTTCTCCGATTTCGACGAGTTCCGACGGCGTGAACCGCACGTCTTCCGGGCCGCCGCGGATCAGCAGGTCGATGCGCTTCAGCGCCAGCGGGTTCAGGCAGCCGATCTCGCGGTGCTTCGCCAGCAGACGGACGGCGTCGAGCGCCACATTGCCGGCGCCGATGACGACCGCGCGCCCGGCCCCGGCGAGACGGGCGGGCGGGGCGGCTTCGGGGTGGCCGTTGATCCAGCGGATGAAGCGGCCGGAAGGCTCGGCCAGTTCCTCGCCGGGGACGTCCAGCCTGCGGTCCACCGGCGCGCCGGTCGCGAGCGCCACGGCGTCATAGTCGCGGCGGAGGGAGGCGAGGCTTATGTCGCGGCCGACCTCGACGCCGAGATGGAGTTGCGCCGCACCCTTATCGAAGGGACGGCGCAGCACGCGGGTAATGGCGCGGGTCGCGTCATGGTCCGGGGCCACGCCGAAGCGCACCAGGCCGAACGGCTCGTCCAGCCGCTCGAACACGTCGATGACGGCGCCGGGTGCGGCCCTCGCAAGCGCATCCGCCAGATAGCAGCCCGCCGGGCCGGACCCGGCGATGGCGAAACGCGCCGTCAATGCAGCTTCACATATTCGTAGTCGACCGGCTTGCCGTCGATGCCGCGCGCGGGCGGGGCGATCCAGCCCGCCATCCTGCCGGGCTCGGTGACGGCGTGCATCAGCGAGCGGATATAGGCCTTGTCCTCCTCCGTCGGCAGCCAGCCGGGCAGGCGCTTGCGGTAGAGGTCGTCGGCCATCGGCGTGCCGTCGGGAGCGACGGAGGCCCCGGCCCAGCGGCCGATGGTGCGGCGGAAGCGCGTGGACGGCAGGAAGAGTTCGGTGTCGAAGCCCGCGCGCTTGATCGTCCGGTTCCAGCGGGTCATGCCGATGGCGCAGTCCTTCACATAGAGGCTGCGCGTGATCTCGTTCATCGCGTTGCGGGTCGGCACCTCCTCCTCGGCGACGCCGCCCGCTTCACCGGGGACGGCGATGCGCTCGGCGGTATCGAGGCACACATGGTCCTCGAAAGTCGCTTCGTCGGGCCGGCCCTTGAGGCCCGCGGCGAAATAGGTCGCGGCGTTCGATGAGGTCTCGGAGCCGAACAGGTCGAGCGAGGAGGAGAACCAGAAATTGATGTAGCGCTGGAGCGTCGGCAGGTCGATGGCGCCCTGCGCGCGCACCGCGTCGGGATCGTCCGTGCCGAGGGCCTGCATCACCTCCAGCGTGCGCCTGACGATCCGCCCGATGCCCGTCTCGCCGACGAACATGTGGTGGGCTTCCTCCGTCAGCATGAAGGAGCAGGTGCGCGCCAGCGGGTCGAAGGCTGACTCGGCGAAGGACTTCAATTGGTACTTGCCGTCCCGGTCGGTGAAATAAGTGAACATGAAGAAGGAGAGCCAGTCGTCGATGGGCTCGTTGAAGGTGGTGAGGATGCGCGGATTGTCCGGGTCGCCGGAGTGGCGGTAGAGCAGCTCCTCGGCCTCCTCGCGCCCGTCGCGGCCGAAATGGGCGTGCAGCAGGTAGACCATCGCCCAGAGGTGGCGGCCTTCCTCGACATTGACCTGGAAGAGGTTGCGCAGGTCGTAGAGCGAGGGGCAGCTGTGGCCGAGGCGGCGCTGCTGCTCGACGGAAGCGGGCTCGGTGTCGCCCTGCGTCACGATCAGGCGGCGGAGCGCGGCGCGGTGCTCGCCCGGAACCTCGGGCCAGACGGGCTTGCCCATCTCGTCGCCGAAGCCGATGGTGCGGTCCTGCTCCGGCTCGGCCAGGAAGATGCCCCAGCGGTATTCCGGCATCCGCACATAGCCGAAGCTGGCCCAGCCCCTGGCGTCGACCGCCGTTGCGGTCCTCAGATAGACGTCCGCCGCCTGGAAACCCTCGGGCCCGAGCTCACTCCACCAGTTGAGGAAGCGCGGCTGCCAGTGCTCCAGCGCGCGCTGCAGCCGACGGTCGGCGGAAAGATCGATATTGTTGGGGATACGCCCCCGGTAATCGACAGCCATCACACACGCCTCCAGTCGAAGCCCGGCTTCGTGCCAGAGCCGAAACGCTTGAGCGCCCCTTCCTCGCCGACGGCGTTGGGGCGGCTGAAAATCCAGTTCTGCCAGGCGGAGAGCCGGCCGAAGATCTTGGTGGCGAGCGTCTCCGCGCCGCCGAAGCGCAGGCTCGCCTCCATGCCGGTCAGCGCGTCCGGCGAGAGGGCCGCGCGCTCCTCCAGCGCGATGCGCACCTCGTCGTCCCAGTCGAGCTCATCCGGCGCGAAGGTCACGAGCCCGGCCGCCAGCGCCTCTTCCGGGCCGAAACTCGCGGCCTCGAATTCCGGGACCGCGCCCGAGAAGCGGCAGTCGAGGCGGGTGCGCCCGTTCGCCGTTTCTAGGCCGGCCCGGTTCAGCGCGCCAAGCGCGATCCGGGGCGCGGTCTCTGGCTCGTCGAGCGGCAGGAACATGAAGCTGCGGTCGGCGGCGAGCGCCAGTTCCAGCAGCGGGCCGGCGAAGCAGGAACCGGGCTCGATGAGCGCGATCAGCGAGCGCGAGGTCACGTCCAGCCGGGCGAGCGCGCGCCGCCACCAGGCCGCGGTCTCGCAGAGGAACCGGTCGGTTTCCGCGCCCTCGGCCAGCAGCGCGTCCACGGCCAGCAGCGCCTCCGGGTCGCCCTCGGTCCTGAGCACCCAGGCGCCGACCTGCTCGTGGTTGGTGCGCAGCATCAGCACGGCGTCTTCGAGCTCGCGCGCGGCGGCGAGCGGCCACCAGTGGGCGTCGCGTTCGACCGCAACCGGCGTGGCGGGACCCGCGACCGTGATTTCCGCGAGCCGGCGCGCATCGTCGATCCGCACCCGGACATTCGGGTAGCGGTAGCCGTCCGCTTCGATATGCCGTTCGAGCGGGGAGAGCGGCACCGGATCGCCGGCGGGCAGGCCGGGCCGGGTGGCGAGTTCCTCCGCGCGCGCCCTGACCGCGGCCTCGAAGCGCTGCGGCGGCGCGGTGCGGTCCACAAGGCCCCATTCGAGCGCCCGGCGGCCCCGTGCCCCGTCAGGGTCGGTGCAGAATACGTCGGCGAGGTCGCGGCGGACGCGGCGCTTGTCGGTGATGCGCGTCAGGCCGCCCGTGCCCGGCAGCACGCCCAGCAGCGGCACTTCCGGCAGGCTGACCGCGCTCGACCGGTCATCGACCAGCCAGATTTCGTCGCAGGCCAGCGCCAGTTCATAGCCGCCGCCCGCCGCCGTGCCGTTGCAGGCCGCGACGAAGGCGATGCCGGACCGCTGGCTCGCATCCTCCATGAAGTTGCGGGTCTCGTTGGTGAACCGGCAGAAGTTCACCTTCGCGGCATGGCTTGACTGGCCGAGCATGTAGATGTTGGCCCCGGCGCAGAACATGCGCTCCATGCCGCTGGTCACGATGACGGCGCGCACCTGCGGATGCTCGAAGCGCACGCGGTTGAGCGCGTCATTCAGCTCGATATCGACGCCGAGATCGTAGGAGTTCTGCTTGAGCCGGTAGCCCGGACGGAGACCGCCGTCTTCATCCACCCTGAGCGTGAGCGTCGCGACGGCTCCCTCGACGGCGAGCGACCAGTGCCGGTAGCTCTCCGGCTCACGGTCGTAGGTGATGAGCGCATTGTCGATCATATATGCACTATATTTCCTGTCCAGCCGGGGTCAACCCTTCGCAGACCATACGGCGCGCGGTGCGCTCCAGATCGTCGAGGCAGTCTTCGGGCGCGCGTCCCGAGGTGTCGAGGCGGGCGTCGGCGCGGGCGTAGTCGGGGCTGCGGGCGGCGAGGATCGCGCGCAGGTCGGCCATCGCTTCCGGGTTGTCCGCCATCGGCCGGCGGTCGCCCTGGGCGGCGACGCGCGCCATGTGCTCCTCTGGCGAGGCGGTCAACCAGACGGTATGCGTCCGGGCGAGCAGCAGGTCGAGGCTCCCCGCTTCCGCGACGATGCCGCCGGGTGTGGCGATCACCGCGCGCTCCCGCTCCTCCACGAGGCGGCCCAGTGCCCGGTATTCCTGCCGCCTGAGCCCCGGCTGGCCCGCCAGGGCCAGGATTTCCGCGACGTCGGCGCCGTAATCCCGCTCGATCTCGCGCGTGAGTTCGACGAAAGGCCAGCCGAGACGTTCCGCCAGAAGCCGTCCGAGCGTGGTCTTTCCCGCCCCGCGCAAACCGATCAGGGCGATCCGTTCCGCCTTGTCGGCGGCGCGGCCGAAATGGCGCTCCAGCAGCGCGCCGGCGGCGGCCCGGTCTTCGGGACCGAGCCGCTCCAGCAGGGCGGTTGCGGCGTCGCGCGACGGGGGAGAAAACAGCGCCGCCAGGTCCACGCCGATGGCGGCCCCGATCCGCGCCAGCACGCCGATGGAGGGGTTCGCTCTTCCGTTCTCCAGTTCAGCGAGATAGCGTTCCGAGACCGCGCTGTCCCGCGCCAGGATGCGCCGGCTCATGCCGCGCGCGGCCCGGAGCGTGCGCAGCCTTGCGCCGAGCGGCGCGGCGAGGTTTTCCTTGGCGGCTTCCATTACAGGAAATATAATGCAGGATATGAGCAGTACTGTCACCATCTATGTCGCGACGATGACCGGCACGGCCGATCTCGTCGCCGAAGAGGTCCAGGCCGCGCTGGAGGAGGAAGGCGCGGAGGTGGACCTCCAGCCGATGGACGATCTCGACGAGGGCGCCTTCGCCGCGCCCGGCCTCTACCTCGTGGTCAGCTCCACCTACGGCCAGGGCGACGTGCCGGACAACGGCCAGGCGCTTGCCGACGCCCTGGAGCGCGAGCGGCCCGACCTCGTCCATGTCCGCTACGGCCTCTTCGCGCTCGGCGACATGACCTATGCGCGCACCTTCTGCGGCGGCGGCATGACCTTCGACCGCATCCTGAGCGAGCTCGGCGCAAGGCGCGTCGGCGAGCCGATGCGCCACAATGCGTCTTCCGGAAGCCTGCCCGAGGACGAGGCAGCGGACTGGGCGCGGGCATGGTATGAAAGCGCCATGGCGGAGGCGTGAGCGACATGGCCGGTTACAACGCGGCGGCGGACCTGATCGGGCGCAACCTCGCGGCCGGGCGCGGCGCGAAGGTGGCGGTGATCGACAGCCGCGGCGCCCGCAGCTATGCCGACATCGACGCGGCGACGAGCCGGTTCGCCCATGCGCTCGGCCGGCTCGGCATCAGGCGCGAGGAGCGCATCCTGCTCTGCCTCAACGACACGGCGGATTTCCACACCTGCTTCCTCGGCGCCATCAAGGCGGGCGTCGTGCCGGTTCCGGTCAATACGCGGCTCACCCGCGACGACTACGCCTTCATGCTGCACGACGCCCGCGCGCAGGCGGCGTTCGTCTCGGCCAACCTCGCCCCGGTCTTCGAGGGCCTGCACGACCGCGTGGTCCATGACGGGGACGAGTTGGCGGCGTTGATCGCGCCCGAGAGCCCCGTGTTCGCAGCCGCCGAAACAGTCGAGGACGAGATGTGTTTCTGGCTCTACACCTCGGGCACGACGGGCCAGCCGAAGGGCGCGGTGCATCTGCACGGCGACATGGCGCGCACGGCCGAGCTCTATGCCGGGCCGACCCTGGGCGTGGGCGAAGACGACGTGCTGTTCTCCGCCGCCAAGCTGTTCTTCGCCTACGGGCTCGGCAACGGCCTGACCTTCCCGATGGCGGCGGGCGCGACCGCCGTGCTGCTTGAAGGACCGCCGGAGCCGGGGCCGATCTGCCGC
>JAJEAZ010000713.1 GCA_022824105.1 Alphaproteobacteria bacterium | reverse complement strand
GAGGTTTGCATCTGTCGCCTCAGGGATTCGGTTGGGGGGATGGGGGCGGGTCATTCAGGGCTGCTTGCTGCCCGTCGAAGGAGGAGGCGGTTCGAGGCCGATCGAGAAGAAGTAGCCGCCGTTTCGTTTGAACAGGACGATACGGCCGCCGATGATGATGGTGTCGAAGTGGAAGCCCCGGAGCTCGCAGTCGGCGAAGTCGTCGGCATCCCGGATGGTGGTGAAGGGCTTCGCGTCGGTGTGGTCGACGGTCATCCGGAGAACCATCTGGCGCCTGGGGGTGCCGGTCATGGTCGAGGTTCCTTTCAAGGGTGGCGGGGCGGTCAGCCGAAGCGCTTGCCGTCTTTGGTGAAGGTGTATTCGTTGACGGCGATGGCCTCGTCGACGGCGCAATCGGATGTCTGGGCTTCGTAGGAATCCCGGAGCTGGCGGTAGAGCCAGTGCGCCAGGTCGCGGAGCGCTCCGATGACGGTGTCGTCGGCGCCGTCGGCGATCGGCTGCCAGGTCGGACTGTCACGCTCGACGTCGATCTGAAGGCTGCTCGCGTGGGGGTGGCGACCGGTCTGGCGGACGGTCGCATGGAGCTGCCAGAAGTTACGGCGCTGGGCGGCTTGCAGGGCGTCGACGATCTCGTGGAGCTCGGTGTCCTTCGGCGCGTGGGCGCGAAGGGCCTTCGCGGCGCCGCGGGCGTGGCTGTAGCAGCCCTCGTAGCAGGCGCCGTCATCCTGGGACCAGAAGCCGCGGTACCAGATGTTCGACTGGTTCCGGGTTCCACCGCCGTAGAGACGCACAGGGTGGGTGTCGAGCGTGATGCCGATGATCCGGCAGATGGTCTCGAAGTCCTGGAAGACGTAGTCGTTCCATTCGTCGAAGAGGCCCTGGTCGCGATACCAGGAGCGGGCTTTCTCCCTGGCGGCGTCGGAGAGCTCGTCGATGGTGAAGACGGTGGTGGTGACGATGCTGGGCATGTGCGTGCGTGCTCCGCGGTGCGAGCTGACAGGTCGAGGAGCCGGCTTGGAGGTCAGGCCGGATCGGGCGGCAGCGGGACGAAGCGGACCGCTTCCTCGAGGCGACGGCGTGCGACGCGGTCATGACGGGGATTGGCGCGGAACCAGCGTTCCGGTTTTCTGGAGAACCAGGCCCCGCTGTCGGCTACGAAGCCGTCGCTGTAGGCGATGAAATGGGTGGTGGTGGCGATGACCCAGGTGCCGGACGGCTCGACGTCGAGGACCCGGCCGATGGTGACGGACCGGATGTCGAAGGGGACGCCGGCGAAGATGCGGTCGTAGGTCTCCTGCCGGCGGGCGTGGCGGCGCTGGAGCAGCTTGCGATGGCGGAGTGCGTAGTCGGGCTTCCATCCGAGCTCGGCCAGGGCGGCGGCGAGTTCGTCCATGTAGGCGCCGTTGACGTTCGGGCGGTCGAACAGTCTCCGGATGATGGTGGCGGCGTCATGGGTGTGGACGCCGGCGATGGCGCTGATGGCGGAGGGACCGCATTTGGTGGCCCGGCCCTTGATGCGGTGAAGCATGGCGTTTCCTCCTCGTGCCCGGGGCAAGGGAATTCGCCGCTTCGCCTTCTTTTCTTGGCTCCTTGTTCGGGTTTCGGGGATTTACGGACGTTGAAGAAGGATCGATCAAGCTGCTTTATGGGGAGTGTCGAAATTCGTCCTGCCAAGCGGCAGCGGCGCACCGAGGGCAAGGAAGACGGGAATCGGAAAGGGTTTGAAGTCAGTGACGAAACGGCAATGGGGCTGGCGCGGAACAATGATGAAGCGTGGGGATGGTCTGAGTTGACGAGGCAGGCGAATGTGAAATGATCCGGTGGCGGCTGGGAGGGGTGCCTTCATGCGGTTGCTTCATCTGTGAGGAGAGCGGGTCCGTGGGGATGGAAGACGATGACGAATTGGTCGCCCTCGAAGAGGCGGTCATGGCTATTGCCGAGGAGATGTCGCAAGATAAAGGCATGGCGCTGCCGATTGATGAGGTAGATGGGGAGATACGGCGGCATGGCCTGGATGAATTTGATATCGATAGCGAAGTTGTATGGGGAATACGCAAGGCGGCGGGACCGGACAGCAGCCGGTTTGTCGTTGTCGAGAGCCTGATTGGAGTAGAGCGATCAAAGTTCGTTGGAACGGTGTCATCGCTGTATTTGGACCGCGGCTATAGCTTGGGTTGTATTGCCGTTACTTCAGAGGCTCTGCGGAACCTGGTTGATGATTGCGGACGTTCGACGCACAGCTATGAGTTGGATGCGTTTATCGATGCCGCGGCGCGTGGATCGGTGGATTTGAGCAGGGAGACCTTATTTTTCCTGACACAGGGGGATTTGTGGACGATAAAGCAATCCTTGGCGTTTATGCGGTTTGTTGGCGGGAATTCGGTAAAGGTTATATTCGTTGGCAAGGGCTACGAGATCTGATTCGGATGGCTTGGTGCGGGGATAGGCATATATTCTGCTCACCGGCGAATATCGATGGCCCAGAAACTTCCTCGGAAATGTTTAGAATGTCATTTTCTATTCGTCCGCAAGCGACCTCAAGTTGAAAGGAATCACGGTTGGAAGAGACCAAAATGAGGATAATTGTTAATTTGATCGGAGTGCGTTATGTGCGGCGCCAGCACAGAGATGTTGTGGCAGGCGCGAAGGATAGCAAGTAAGGTTCTAGGAAGGTGGAATAACCGCATTCGGAGATCGGCGGAATGTCTCAACAAGTTGGAACGGGGCCCGGTGGAATGGTCTTGCCGGGCGATCTGGAGGATCGGATTGAAGACGAGGCCGCGGCGCTCGGGAACGGAGAGGATATCCCGGAGGAGAGCGCGCCTGAGCTGCCCGCTGCGGGGAACGGAAAGGCCGCCGCCGATGACGCTCAGCCGGCCCCGGCCGCGACGGCGACCGGAGAAGATGTCCCGGAGGAGAGACCCCGGAGGAGAATGCGCCGGCGCCGATCGCGGCGGGGAGCGGAAAGGCCGGCGCCGGCCACGACGGCAACTGGAGAAGAGATCCCGGAGGAGAGCGCGCCAGCGCCGGCCGCGGCGGGGAACGAAAAGACCGTCGCCGACAACGATCAGCCGGCCCCGGCCGCGACGGCAACCGGAGAAGACCTCCCGGAGGAGAGCGCGCCGGCCCCGGCCGCGGCGGGGAACGGAAAGACCGTCGCCGACAACGATCAGCCGGCCCCGGCCGCGACGGCAACCGGAGAAGACGTCCCGGAGGAGAACGCGCCGGCGACGCCCGCGGCGGGGACCGGAGAGGCCGCCGCCGATGACGGCGAGCCAGGGCCGGCTGCCGGGAAGAACGGGGAAGAACGGGACTGGACCGAAATCGACCGTCATGCCGACAGGGTTGCCGAGGCCTGGAGCAACGCGCTGTTGCGGTCGGCAGCAGGGGTCGAGGCGAATGTCGGCAAGCTGCTGTCGGAATCGGATGAGAAGCTCCAGAGAAGGATAGGCGAGCTGCTGAAGGCATCGGACACGAATGTGAACGGGAAGTTTCACGACATGAAGCTTTACGTCACGGGCTCGGTGGGGGTGGCGGGGCGAGAACAGGTTGCGGCCGTCTGGCGGGGTCCGGCCGAGGCGCTGCTGCTGCTGGGAGGCGCGCTCAACGGGATCGTCGAGAGAGCGGGCCTGGACCTTGTGGAGGACAATGAACTGAGGAAGCTGCTGCCGGTGCTGCGGACGGCCGAAGACCTGCTTCAGCGGGCCTGCCAGCACGAGGAAGGCAAGCTGCCGGTGATCGACGAGGAGCTGGGCACGACAGGAACGCACGGGGCGAGGGTCGAGGCGGTTTGCAGAATGGTCGGTGAGGCGGCCACGCTCGCGGAGAGGATGCTGAGAGGCACGGAGAGCTCCGGCCGGAAGGCGATCGCGACCGGCGTCGCGGGATGCGTGGTCGGTCTGGCGGGTGTGTTCGGGGCCGAGGGCGGGAATTCGGAGTTCGTGCAGCGGGTCGAGCGGTTGCGCCAGGAGCGCGCCGGCCCGGTCGAGACTGCGGAGTCGAACGAGGTGCGGGCGTTCCGGGCCGACTTCGGCAAGGAGGTGGAGCGGCTTCGCAGCGCGATGAGATGGCGGGAGCGCGGGATCTGGGCTGCCGGTCTGGCGGTCTCTCTGCTGCTCGGCTGGGGTGTGGGGATGTCCGGTGTGGATTTCTCGTCCGTTGGACGCCTCCTCCTATGACATCGACAGACCGGTATCTTCCTCCCGGGAGGCGCTGCGGTCCTCTTCCTTTTTCCGGTCTGACTGTTTCCGGTCGGGAGAGGGTTGCTGAGCGAGGGCGGCTTCCTTTTCGGCTGTCTGTGACCGTTCCTGCTCACGTAGAACGGCGTTCTCCTGGCGCCATTGCTCGATCGTTTCGGCCAGGGGCCCGGATTGCGATGTGCCGGCGTCTCCGCGGAATACGCCCCGCGCGAAGCGAAGGTGGCCCTGGAACGAGTGGAGTTCGGTCCGGAGCGACGAAACGGAGCGCCCGGGTTCAAGGTCGTGCAGCGCGGCGTCGACGCGATCGACGGGCGGTAACGCGGCAAGCTTGCTGTCGAGTGCGGCGATGGCGCGGTCGAGATCGTCTATCAGACAGACGGCATCGACCCTGTCGTCCGGGACCGGAGTGTAGGCCAGGCGGTCGGCTTCGTCGCGAAGGCGGATGAGCTCTCTTGCGATGCTGCCGGCATTTTCGTCCAGGCGCCTGTCGATGGTCGCGATCACGGCGAGGGTATCGGCCGCGAGCCCTTCAACGGCCGCGAATTTCACGCCATTTTGTTCGAGCTCGGGATCGAAGGCGTCGGACCCGGCGGCGACGGCCTGACCGAGCTTCCTGCCGGTCTCGCGGAGTTGGTCGAGGTGGGCGTCCTCGTAGAGCGCCGGCAGCCCGCCCTCCTTCATGGTCCGCCGCAGATGACCGCGCAGCTCGACGGCCTCGCTGGTGAGCTTGAAGAGTTCCGCGGCCGGGACCTCGACCTGGTGGCGGTATGCGGCGCGGAAGTTCCGTTCGAGGCGCGCGATCATGGTGTCGCCGAGAGCGCTGTTCGCGCGGGTGTCGTAGTGGGCGAGGTAGGGATCGATCTCGTCTGCGGGCGGGAGGTGGTCGACGACCTTCTGCAGCGCCTGCTGGCGTTCGCGGATGCCGGTCCAGTCGAGCGCAGGGTCATGCGGTCCGCTGGTGGCGGCGAAGAGCGCTTTCGCGTCCTCGTGGGTTTCGCCGATGAGGCGGATGAGGTTGCGGGCCTGGCGGTCGTAGCGGTATGCGGTGCGCTGGTCCTGGAGGATAGAGTTGAGGGTGAGCTGGGAGGTCTCCGGGACGGTGCGTTTCTGCAGCGCTGCGGAGATGCGGTCGACCGCGGCGCGCCAGCCCGGGACATGCACGGGGAGGATGTCTTGTTGACGGGCCTGGTCGGCGATCGCGCGCCATTCGGACTCGAGCGACTTGAGTTGCTCGTCCTGGGAGGGTGTGGCGGCGGCCGCCGCATTGAACTCGCGCTGGCGCTCCGCGTAATCGTGGATCCAGTCGACGAGGCCTTCGCGGGTGATGCCGGCGCGGTCCGCGGCCTTGCGGTGCTGGTGGCGCTTGACGATGCGCCGGAGCGCCTGGCGGGCCCGGTCGAGGAGGGAACGGTGGGTCCGGAGCGCTTCGAGATATGTGGGGTTGCGGACGGCGCTCGCCGTTTCGGCGAGGCGCTCGCGTTCCGTGACGGCGCGGTAGCTTTCCCTGATGGCTTCGATGGTCCCGGAGAGCTGCTCGTAGGATTCGGCATGGTTGCGGTCAACGGTATCCTGTTCGGCGGTTCGGATGAGCTCGTCGAGGAAGGGCGTTTCGCGGTCCGGCGAGCGGTTGGCGCGCAGCCAGTTGACGGCTGACAGGCTTCCGGGCGGGCGGGGCCGGACCGTGCGCTTGTAGTAGCCCGCGGGCGCGTGCGCCCTCCCCTCTTCGGGATCGGGCGGGGGCGGCGTTTCGACAGCGGCCGCGCGCTCTTCGGGAGAAAGGATGAAGTCGAGGGCGGCCTTTTTCGGGTCGGACCGGGACCAGAGTGTGGCGAGGTGGTCCAGGACGTCTTCGTCCGTGGCATCGCGCTGCTTTTCGTATTCGGGGCGCCGTTCGGCGACGGTCATCCGGATCGGCTCGCTGTTCACATAGACGTCGAGGCGGTCCCGGTGCCGGGTGAGGCTCGGATAGACCGTCTCCAGCGCTGGGCGGTCGTCGGCGAGGACATAGGCGTGGTCGACGGTCGCGCCCTGGGCGGACGAGAAGGTGAGCGCGTATCCGTAGTCGAGCCGCGGCAGTCCATGGAGGCTTCCGTCGAGGCGCCGGTCGCGGACCTGGTCGGGGTCGAAGGTGAAGAGCTTTCCGTCGTCCCTGCGGGCGGTGATGACGTGCCGGACCTGCCCGCTCCTGTTCCGGATGAGGTTGCCGTCCCTGTCCCTCGGCGTCTCGATCTTCTCGACGGTGAGGAGGTTGCCGGTGTCGAGCTCGAGGTGGCGGCAAGGGGTGCGGATGACGAGACGCTCGCCCGGCGCGACGAGAATCTTGCGGGGATTGTTGTGCCGCGTCTCGGAGTTGTCGCCGGCAACGGTGATCGTGACTTCGCCGGCGCGCTGCTCGTCCGTGAGGGCGCACTTGCGCAGTTTCGGCGTCAGGGCGCCGATCTCGTCATGGGTGCGCGCGATGACCAGGGTGGACCGGTCGGGCGCTTCCTGGCGGCGCCTGTCCCAGTCCTCGACGAGTTTCTCCAGGGTCTCTTCGAGATTCCGGCCGAGATGGAACCGGTTGCGTTCCCGGTAGGCGGCGATCGTCCGGGCGACGCTCTCCTTCGCTTCCTGCTTGCTGTCGACGAACCCGTCGCGCAGGTTTGACGAGGCGGTGATCTGCCAGGGGACGAAGCGGGGGGCGTCGCTGTCGGCGCGGTATTCCTGGACGATCTCCTCCTGCTCGGCATGGGTCATCGTTGCCAGGCGTTCGCGTGCTTCGGCCGGCGTGATGCCTTCCATGTGGACGAGAACGTCTTCGGCGTCCGCACGCTGGCGGCGGATCTGCGTGACGGGGACGCTTCCGGTGACGCTTCGCAGGAGCCGCAGTCCGGGCCCGGCGCCGATGGGTTGCTGCTGTCTCGTGTCGCCGGCCCAGATGAGGCTGGCGCCGGTCTCCTCGGCGATCTCGAGGAGCTGCGCCGTGTGCTCGACCTGCAGTTGTCCCGCCTCGTCGATGATGATGAGCGACTTCGCGTCGAGCTCGATCTCGCCCCTCCGGTGTTTGTTTAGGAGCTTCATCACGCACCATGCGGGGATCTCTGCAGCAAGCCCGAGCTCGTTCGCGTTCCGCCAGGCCTGGGCGGTGCCGTAGACCTTCCAGCCCGCCTCGCGGGCGATATCCGCGATGGGCGTGAGGGTGGTGGTCTTGCCGGAGCCGGCGGCGCCTTCGATGACGGTATTGCGCCCTCCGGTGGTCGCGATCCGGACCGCCCTCGCCTGCTCGGCGCTCAGCGGTTCCCCCTTTTCGGCCAGCATGTCGAGGTGCCGGTCGATGAGTTCGGAGGGTATGTCTTCGGCAGGCTGGACGGCGAGCGACTGGGCGAGGCGCCTGATGTCGCGTTCGCGGTCGAGATGCGCCCTGGTGGTGAAGACGCGGGTCTGGGCCATGTTCGCCTTGACGTTCGGTCCCTCGCTCCAGCGGTCGAGTTCGAGCACGTCGGCGCGGTCAAGGACCCGCGATGCGACGGCCTCGACCTGCTCCGGCGCCAGAATGCCGGACATGATGTGGGCGATCCGCTGCATGACATCGGTGATGTGCCAGACGGCTTCGTTCTGCGTGAGCGCGCCCGGAATCTTCTGGAGGAGTTCGCGGATCTCGGCCTTGTCTTCCTCGCTTACGCTGTGTTGCGGTATGGCGTCGAGGGCGGCCTTGACATCTTCGACGAACCGGGCGCGGTCGAAGTCCCAGAGGAGGGACCGGCCGGTCGGATCGAGGCTGCGGTTCTTGCCGGGTCGCGTTGCCTTGTTGATCCGTTCGGCGCCTGTCCGGTTGTCCGCGGTGGAGAATCCCTGGCCTCTTGCGGCGGCGACGATCTGCTTGCGCCGGCTGGACCAGTGGTCCTGTAGTTCCCGGGGCACGCCGCGGATCCGGAAGAACTCGCCGTCGCGGCCGTGGCGTTCGACGGCGAGGCCGAGGCGTTGGGTGATATTCCAGGCGAGCGCCAGGCGGTAGATGGAACCGGCGGTCCGGTACCACTCGTAGAGCGGGTATGCGTACAACGAGCGCCATTTGCCGTCGTCGGCCAAGGCCGCATTGAAGACGATGCAGTGGGTATGGAGCTGCGGCTCGTCCTCGCGCGACGACTGGTGCTGGAACGTGGCGGCGAGGAACCTGGCTCGCATCGCTTCGAGGGTTCCGTCTTCGCTCCGGCGCCGGGTCCATCCGCAGTGTTTGCTGACGATGAGGTCGAGCGCCGAGCGCACCGCGTCGTCGTGAGCTGTGGCCAGTGCTTCGTGAAGTTCCGGTTCTTCGCCATGCGTCATCGCCCAGAGGGTGGAGACCGACTTGTCGGCGGAGAAGGTGAGGTCGAAGGCCGCGACGCGGGTCGCGCTGCCGGCGTTCCTGGTGAGCTTGACCTCGTCGCCCAGGTCGTTCGGGTCGTCGGGGTTGAAGGGCGCGTAGCCCTGGTGGAGGCGGTAGAAGGCGTTCGCGTCGACGCGCCGCCCGTCCTCCAGGCCGAACAGGCCGTGCGGGTTGTACCAGACGCCGTCGGGCTCCTCGCCGGCCAGATAGTACTCCCCGGCCGGCCGGTGCGACGCCTGCGAGTGGATGTAGTAGTCGGCGGCGTCCCTGGCGCTGGAGACCTTTGCGAGGGTGCCTACCATGATGCGCGCGCCTCAGCGCTCGACCTTGCGGGCGTGATGATCGATGCAGAAGGCGCGGATGGCCTGCTGGATCGCGCGGCTTCTGGATATGCCGAGTTCGTTTGCGGTGATTTTGAGTGAGCGGAGCTCGTCGTCGGTGAGATAGACCTTCTGGACCTTCCTGGGAGCGGAAGCGGGCCCGTGGTTACGAGCTTGGGTCTTGCGAGCGGGCTTCATGGAGTTTCGATTCCGTGGCCAGAGAATTGAAACGGGCCCATTTCGTTTGAACGGTTTTGAAGAAAAAACCTGCGAAGAAATAAAGAGTTGTTCGGAGCCAAATGTTCCGAAACACATCCCTGTGAAAGAGTGTGATACCCGGAATGCTGATTATGAGGCAGGGTCATGACGGAGTTCGCTATCGGATGGGGTCATGGGTGGCATGATGATGGAGGATGGAGATGGGGGCAAGGGGTTGCGAAATGGGATCATGAAGGGGATATAGGATGTCGATGAATCCGATCATGGATGAGAAGAAAGGAAGGAGAAATCAAACGATGAAAAATACCAACAAAGGTCGGCGTAATCGCAGAAGACAGGTCAAGGAGGCAGACATAGACTTTGAGGGGATCGCGGAAGAACTTGCGAAGGCAAAGCCGAAGACGATCATGGTGAGCGATGCTCTGGAGCGTCTGGTTGCGGATCTTTCCAAGGGTCAGGAGCGAGGTCTGATGGTGGAACAGATCGCCGAGATATGCCGGAAGAAGGGTCTCGACGTGGATGAAGAGGAAGTGCGGGAGACGCTGGCAAACGTGGAGGGGCAGCCGGCGGGATGAGGTGTTTGCGATAGGAAAGAGAGTATCCCGACGATGCGGGAAGCGGGGCGAAACAATGTGGTGATCGCCCCGCTTTTGATTCTGGCGGGCGGGTGTCGAGAGACCCGGTCGCGGAGCAAAAAAGGGGCCGGCGCTGAGACACGCCGGCCCTTGGTGTTAGTGGAAGCGGGGATTGGCTTGCACGCGCTCGATGACGCGGGGCAGCAGTTCCGAGGGGTCCGAGACCCGGAATTGCGCGACGGGGTCGGACTCTATGAGGACCGAGTAGAGGGCCCCGTCGGGAGCGCCGGCGTCGGCCAGGGTGGCGATTTCGCCGATGTGCTGGCCGCCGCGATGGATGTCGGACTGGGCCGGGGAGACGCGGTGGAAGCAGATGCCGGTCTCGGAGGAACAGCCCGGGCAGGGAGGATGGCGTTCGCCGCGCGGGGGGAGCGCGAGGCGGCCGGATTCCGAGATGGAGTCGTCGGCGTTCCGGCGGACGGTAAGCAGGGGATCGCCGTCCGGAGCGCCGGCGGGGGATGCCCGGTAGAGGCTGTAGACGGCGCCTGTGCCGGGGAATTCGGCGAGGCGAAAGAGGATGTCCTCATAGGTGAAGAAGAGGGTATCGCCCTGGAACGAGCCGGCGTCGGTGGGCCGGGTGTCGGTGGCGGGAACGGCGTATTCGACGATGTAGGAACTGGCCATGGGACCCTCCCGGGGTTGAGTTGCCAATGCGAAGCTTTGCTGTTTCTCAGCAGGCCGCGGCGTCACCGGCGGGGGTGAGAGAGGAGAGCGCCGATGGCTCCCAGGGCGGCCGGGAAAGCCAGGAGAAAGAGCGCGAGGGGAAGTGAAATGCGGCCGGCTTCGACCAGAGGTTCGAACGCCTGCGCGGCGCAGATTGCGTAGGGAACGCCGGGGACGGCGAGGCAAAGAAGGAAGCGGATGGCGGTGGTGTGCATCGGTGATCTCCCTGAATTAGGTTCATTTCCGGAAGAGCTTTCCTGCGGTTGAGGGACAGCGCGGGACGCGGGGAGGCGGCAAAAAAAGGGCCGCCGCTGGGGAGCGGCGGCCCGAGTTGGGGAGGGAGGAAAGATGAGGATGGCGACGCTCAGAAGGGAGGGGCCTCGTTGTCGAAGCCGCCGTCGTTGAGGCCGGCCGGCTCCGGCGCGGCAGCGGCCTGCTGGGCGCCGTTCGGCTTGTCGAGGAAGGAGACCTGGCTGCCCGGGACGACCATGATCTCGGTCGAGTAGCGGTCGTTGCCGGCCTGGTCCTGCCACTTGCGGGTCTGCAGCTTGCCCTCGATGAAGACGAGCCGGCCCTTGTGTTAACGGCGGCGGAATAATGCTCCACAGGAAGCGCCGGGTTGGTCCGGTGGCGCCGGTGCAAAATTGCACCAGAGATGTCCCGAGGTCGGTATCGGCGCGGGGCGGGAGATGTATGGGGTGGAGCTATATGCAGCGG
>JAJEAZ010000200.1 GCA_022824105.1 Alphaproteobacteria bacterium | reverse complement strand
GTGGAACAGCGTCCGCGCGGCTTCGGCCTCCGGCAGGAAGGGAAGGTCGGCGAAGTCCCGCTCCTCGCGGCCCGAAAGCTTGACCCCGACCGGGGCGAGCAACGCCATCCGGCCGATGCGCGAGCGGTCACGCACCGCCATCTCCAGCGCGATCCAGCCGCCGAGCGAGGCGCCGACAAGGGTCGCGTCGCGCGCGTTCAGCTCCTCCAGCAGGTCGAGATAGCGGTAGGCGAGGTCGTCCACGCTGCGGAAGCCGGGGTCCGGCGGCGTCCCGTCATAGCCGGGATGCAGCGGCGCATGCAGCGCCCGGCCCGCGCCCAGCCGGCCCAGGAACGGCTGGCCCATGGCGGTGAAATGCTCGCCGTGGAGAAACAGCACCAGGCTCATGAAACTCGCTCCCTCGGGGTCCGGCGCGCCCTCACGCCTTCTCGAAATCGATCCGTTCGTCAGCCGGCGCTCCGGACAGGCGTCGGCGCAGGCAGTCCAGCGCGAGTTCGACGCCGCCGTGGCGCGCGCGCCTCGGGCCGCCGATCAGCAAGGCCCGGCGCTCGAAGCCCTCGTCCGGTCCGGCGAGCGCAATCCGCACCTCTCCGGTCTCCGGATTGACGGTGGCGGCGAGGCCGTGCGTCGCCCCGTCGGCCCGGCGCACCCCCTCGGCAAGCTCGACGGGCGAGGCGTCCTCCGGCAGGCCCAGCGGCCGCGCCACCGCGGCCGCGCTGTTGCCCGAGGACGCGCGCAGGAAGACCCCGCCCTCCTCGTCGGCCGCCGCCAGGCGCGCGCCGAGGCCGCCCTGCGAGCCGGCTTCGACCGCGCTGAGCGTGCCGCCGGACGCGCGCAGCAGGTCCAGGACCGCGCCCTCCAGCGTGCCGTCGTCCTCCGCGACGATGAAGTGGCCGAGCCGCGCGCGCACTTCCGCCTCGATGGGCGCCAGCAGCGCCGCCGCCGCCCCGGTCGTCGGCGCGGCGACGGCGAGCTTCGTCTCCAGTTGCGGATAATGCGACTGGAAGCCGAGCTTGACCCTGCCCTCGCCGTCCATCGCCTCGATCCCGGCCAGAAGGTGGTCGGCGCGCGACTCGCCGATCCCGAAGGAATGGAACCGCTTGAGGTGGATGACGGCGTCGATGCCGCTCATCGCGCGCAGGCGGGGGATCAGCTGCTGCTCCGTCATCACGTCGAGTTCCGAGGGCACGCCGGGGGTGAAGAAGAACCGCGCCGCGCCGATGTCGACCGCGAAACCGCAGGCGGTGCCGACGGGATTGTCGATCAGCTCCGCGCCTTCCGGCAGCATGGCCTGCTTGCGGTTGTTGGGCGGCATCTCGCGCCCGCGCCGGCGGTAGAAGGCCCGGATCGTCTCCAGCCATTCGGGCCGGAGGCCGAGAGGCACGCCCGCCGCTTCCGCCGCCACTTCCTGGCTGAGGTCGTCCACGGTCGGCCCGAGCCCGCCATTGACGATCACCGCGTCGGCCCGCCCGGCGGCGGTGTCGAAGGCGGCGCGGAGTTCCGCCCGGTCGTCGCCCACCGTCGTCTCGCGGACCACCGGCATGCCGAGTTCGGTCAGGCGCCGGCTGAGGCGGCTGAAATTGGTGTTGACGGTCTTGCCGCTCAGCACCTCGTCGCCGGTGCAGATCACTTCAATGCGCAAGAAATCGCTCCCCCGATGCCCAGGGGAGATAGCAAGGCGGCGCAAATGCCGCAAATGCGGGGCCAGCGGTCCGAGGCAAGACCAACCCTTGACCAAGCAGAAAGCACGGTATCGAATAGCAACCCGGCTGCAACTCTGGGAGGCGGATATCATGTCCCGGACTGTCAACATCGGGGAAGCCAAGGCGCGGTTGTCGCATCTGGTCGCCCAGGCGGAGGCCGGAGAAGACGTGATTATCGCCCGCGACGGCGTGCCGGCGGCGCGGATTGTGCCACTGAACAGGCCGATCGCCGAAACAGCGGCGCTGCTCCGGCGGGAACGAGCGCGACGGCAACCCGTCTCGGCCTCGGAGATTGCAGCTGCACGGAAGGAGGGCCGCGCTTGATGGCGGTCGTTCTCGACGTATCCGTCGCAGCGGCGTGGTGCTTCCCGGATGAGCAGGCTCCCGCCGCTGATCGCGCCCTGGAGGAATTACCGCGTGTCGGCGGCGTCGTCCCGGGCATCTTCTGGTACGAACTCCGAAATGTTCTGGTCGTGAACGAACGGCGTACTCGTATCGACCGGGTCGGCAGCATGAGGTTTCTGATGCGCCTGAGGGAACTGCGCCTGCAGCATGACGACAACCATGACGAGGAAACGGTCATGGAGCTCGCACGGGAGTACGACCTGAGCGTCTACGATGCTTCCTACTTGGAAACCGCATTGCGCCGCGGCGACGACCTGGCCACATTGGACAGGGCTCTGGCAGCCGCAGCAACCGCCGAGGGCGTGGCCGTCATTCACTGATGCGGACAGCCCGTCCTCCTTGCCTTGCCTCAACCCTTTGCTTGCCTCCCCGTTCGGGTGTAAACCCCGGCCTGCGTGGATTTCGGCAGTCTGGAGGCTTTCGCATCATGGGACGCGACACCCTGGGTGCGCGCCGGACCCTTCGGGTCGGCGGCAGGGAATATGACTATTACGCGCTGGAGGCGGCGGAAGCGGCCGCGGGCGACCTTTCGCGGCTGCCGGTATCGCTGCGCATCCTGGCCGAGAACCTGCTGCGCCATGAGGACGGGCGCACCGTCACGGTCGATGACATCGCCGGCTTCGGCGCCTGGCTGAAGGACCGCAAGGCCGGGGCCGAGATCGCCTTCCGCCCGGCGCGCGTGCTGATGCAGGACTTCACCGGCGTGCCGGCCGTGGTCGATCTCGCCGCCATGCGCCACGCCATGGCCGAGCTCGGCGGCGACCCGCAGAAGATCAACCCGCTGAGCGCGGTGGACCTCGTCATCGACCACTCGGTCATGGTGGACAGCTACGGCAGCGCGGACGCCTTCCGC
>JAJEAZ010000403.1 GCA_022824105.1 Alphaproteobacteria bacterium | reverse complement strand
CAAGCTGGCGGCGCGCGAAACCGTGATCGGGCTGGCGGAAGACCTCGGCCTGCGCGGCTGGCATGCCGGGCCGCTCGCGAACTCCGCCGCCGCCGAGGCGCTCACCTCGGTCATCATCCAGATCAACCGCCGCTACGGCATAGACGGCGCGGGCCTCAGGATTACCGGGACGCCGGCGGCCGGCCAGGGCGGCGCGTGACCCGGCGGCTGGAGCTGATCGCGCTGCCCGGCCTGCCGATGGTGGAGCCGGGGGACGATCTGGCCGGGCTGATTTCGGACGGGCTGGAACGGGCGGGAACCGGCCTCGAGGCCGGCGACATCCTCGTGGTCGCGCAGAAGATCGTTTCCAAGGCGGAGGGACGCTACGCCTTTCCGGCGGAGACGACCCCTTCGCCCGCAGCGAAACGACTCGCCGCGCTGACGCACAAGGACCCGGCCCATGTCGAAATCCTGCTGGGGGAAACGGCGGAGATCGTCCGCCACCGGCCGGGCGTGGCGGTTGTCGAGCACAGGCTCGGCCATGTGATGGCGAATGCGGGCATCGACCACTCCAATATCGAAGCCGGGCGTCTGCTGCTGCTGCCGCAGGACCCCGATGCCTCCGCGAGGGCCTTGCGCGCCGCGCTGGCGGCGCGCTGGGGCGCGGCGCCGGGCGTCATCGTCTCGGACAGTTTCGGGCGGGCGTGGCGGGTCGGCACCTGCGGCGTCGCCATCGGCATTGCCGGCCTGCCCGCAATCGACGACCGCCGCGGCGAGCCGGACCTGTTCGGCCAGCCGCTGGAAGTCACCATTGTCGGCCAGGCGGACGAGATCGCCGCCGCCGCCTCGATCCTGCAGGGACAGGCCGACGAGGCGACGCCGGTGGTGCTGGTGCGCGGGCTCGACCTGCCGGACGACGATGGCGGCGTGGGCCCGCTGCTGCGCGACCGGGCGACGGACCTCTTCCGGTGAAGGTGGCCGCGCTCTCCGGCGGGGTCGGCGGCGCAAAACTGGCGGAGGGATTGGCGCGCGCCGGCGCGGACCTCACGGTGATCGCCAACACCGGCGACGATTTCGAGCATCTCGGCCTTTCGGTTTCGCCGGACATCGACTCGCTGGTCTATGCGCTCTCGGGCCTCGCGGACCGGGAACGCGGCTGGGGCCGGGCGGGCGAAAGCTGGTCCTTCATGTCTGCGGTGGGAGAGCTCGGCGGCGAAACCTGGTTCAATCTGGGCGATGCCGACCTTGCCATGCATGTGCTCCGCAGCGAGCGCCTCGCCCGCGGAGAACCGCTCTCGACGGTGACGGCCGGCATCCTCCGGCAGCTGGGCGTGGCGGCGCGCGTGATTCCGGCGACCGACCAGCGGTTGCGGACCCTCGTGGAGACCGAGGCGGGGCGGCTCGCCTTCCAGCATTACTTCGTGCGCGAGCGCACCGCCCCGCGCGTCGCCGGCTTCACGTTCGAGGGCGCCGAAACCGCCCGGCCCGCGCCCGGCGCTCTGGAAGCCCTGCGGGAGGCCGATCGCATCGTCGTCTGCCCGTCCAACCCTTATATCAGCATCGACCCGATCCTTGCCGTCGCGGGCTACCGGGACGCGGTGCAGGGCGCCGTCTGCGTTTCGCCCATCGTCGGAGGCAAGGCCGTGAAGGGGCCGGCGGCGAAGATGATGGCGGAACTCGGGCTGGAACCCTCCTCGCTCGCGGTCGCCCGGCACTATCGCGGCCTGATCCGCGCGCTGGTCATCGACGAGGCGGACGCGCATGAGGCGCCGGCGATAGAGGCCGAGGGCGTGCGCGCCATCGTCGCGCCCACGCTGATGGCCGGGCCGGAAGACGCCGAGCGGCTCGCGCGCATCGTGCTGGAGGCCTGACATGCCGGACCCGCTGGGCGATTTCTCCTTCACCTGGCCGCTCTATGCGGCGTTTCTGGCGGCCTACCTGCTGGGCAGCATCCCCTTCGGCGTGCTTCTGACCCGCCTCGCCGGGGCGGGAGACCTCCGGCAGGTCGGCTCCGGCAATATCGGCGCGACCAACGTGCTGCGCACAGGACGCAAGGGCCTGGCGGCGCTCACCTTGCTGCTCGACGCCGGCAAGGGCGCCGCGGCAGTGGCGGTGGCGGACCACTGGTTCGGCCCGAGCATGGCGGTGTTCGCGGCGCTCGGCGTGGTCGTCGGCCATATTGCGCCGGTCTGGCTGCGCTTTCGCGGCGGCAGGGGCGTGGCGACCGCCTTCGGCGTGCTGTTCGTCTTCGCATGGCCGGTCGGGATTGCGGCGGCGGCCGTATGGCTCGGAACGGCCGCGCTCTTCCGCTATTCGTCGCTGGCCGCGATCCTCGCCATCGGCTCCTCGCCGGCCTGGGCCTGGGCGCTTGTCGGCGTGGCCGAAGCGGAGGTGACCGGCCTGATTGCGATAGCCGTGATCGCCCGCCATGCCGGCAATATCCGCCGGCTGCTGAAAGGCGAGGAAAGCCGGATCAGGCTGCGATGACGGCAAGACTGCGCCTCGCGCGGACGCCCGGCATCGGGCCGATCCGCTATTTCGAACTGATCGAACGGCTGGGCTCGGCGGAAGCCGCGCTGGAGGCGCTGCCGGGCTTCGGCTTCCGGCCTCCTTCCGAGCGGAGCGCGGAAGAGGAGCTGGAAACGCTGGCCCGGCTCGGCGCAACGCCGGTCTGGTTCGGCGACGACGCCTATCCGGCGCCGCTCTCGCGCATCGCCGACCCGCCGCCCTTCCTCGCGGCGCTGGGAGACCTTTCGCTGGCCGCCGCGCCGATCGTCGCCATGGTGGGCGCGCGCAATGCTTCCGCCGCCGGCCAGCGCATTGCGGAACGGCTCGCCCGGGCGCTGGGCGAAGCCGGCTTCACCGTCATTTCCGGGCTTGCGCGGGGAATCGATACGGCCGCGCACAGGGGCGCGCTCGCCAGCGGCACCGTTGCCGTGCTGGCCGGCGGCATCGACCGGCCCTATCCGCCGCAGAACCGCGCCCTGTTCGACGCCATGGCCGCGGACGGCCTCGTGCTCGCCGAAAACCCGCCGGGCTTCCAGGCGCGGGCGCAGGACTTTCCCCGCCGCAACCGCCTCGTCGCGGGGCTGGCCGCGGGCGTCGTCGTGATCGAGGCGGCGGCCCGCTCGGGTTCCCTGATAACG
>JAJEAZ010000717.1 GCA_022824105.1 Alphaproteobacteria bacterium | reverse complement strand
GCGCTGGAGCTGGACCTGCCCGAGCGCCGGGTGGTGTTCGACGCCGGCGGGAACGCCGTTGCGGTGGCTGCGCGCGAGCGGCTGACGACCCACCGGATCGTCGAGGAGTTCATGATCGCGGCGAATGTCGCGGCGGCCGAGACGCTGGAAGCCAAGGGGCAGATCTGCATGCGGCGGGTCCATGACCGGCCGGACCCGGCGCGGATCGAGGCGATGCGGAGCCTGCTGCGCGATCTGGGGCACCCGGTTTCCTTCGGCGAACTGCAACGCCCGAAACAGTTCAACGCCCTGCTGGCGCGGCTCGCGGGCACGCCGTTCGCGGCGCTGGCGCACGAGCTGGTGCTGCGCGCCCAGGCCCAGGCCGTCTACACGCCGGACATGCGCGGCCACTTCGGCCTCGGGCTCGCGCGCTACGCGCATTTCACCTCGCCCATCCGGCGCTATGCCGACCTTCTCGTGCATCGCGCGCTGATCGCCGCGCTCGGCCTCGGCGCCGGCGGGCTGGAGGACGAATCGGGCTTCCACGATATCGCCGAAACTCTCTCCACGACGGAACGGCGCGCGGCGGCGGCGGAGCGCCGGGCGCTGGACCGCTACGCCGCCGCGGTGCTGGAAGGCCGGACAGGCGAGACCTTCGAGGGCCGCATCGTCGGCGTGCAGCGCTTCGGCCTGTTCCTGCGCCTTGCGGGCGAAGGGGCGGACGGCATCCTGCCGACGGCTTCGCTCGGCGGCGAGTATTTCCGCCACGACGCCCGCCGCCACACGCTCTCCGGCAGCGCGACGGGGCGCACATTCTGCCTGGGCGACACCCTCCCTGTCCGCCTTGAGGCGGCCGACCCGGTCAGCGGCGGTCTCGTGCTGGCCTTGGGAGAAGGCCGGTAACGGCATTATGCTGGCGGCCTCTGGGCGGCAGCGAACAAGGGGGCCGGTATGCGAAGCAAGTTGTTTTCAGTCCTGGCGATGCTGGGGGTCCTTGCGGCCGGGACGGCATTCGCCGAAGAGTTCAAGCCTGCGGTCGTCTATGACATCGGCAGCAAGTTCGACAAGAGCTTCAACGAGGGTGTGTGGAACGGCGTCAAGAAGTTCTCGGATGAAACCGGCGTCAAGGTCGCCGAGTTCCAGATCGTCAACGAGACCCAGCGCGAACAGGCGATGCGCCGTCTGGTCGAGCGCGGCGCCACGATGGTGATCGCGGTCGGGTTCTCGCAGGCGGACGCGCTCGATGCGGTCGCGGCCGACTTCCCGGACCGCCAGTTCGCGATCATCGACGTCTCGTGGCTCGACCGGCCCAATCTGCGCCAGTATGTCTTCAAGGAGCATGAGGGCAGCTATCTGGTCGGCATCGCCGCGGCCATGGCCAGCAAGACCGGCAAGGTGGGCTTCGTCGGCGGCATGGACATCCCCCTCATCCGCAAATTCCATTGCGGCTATCTCCAGGGCGCGAGGGCCGCAAACGCCGATATCGAGGTGCTGCAGGCGATGACCGGGACCACGCCGGCCGCCTGGAACGACCCGACGAAGGCCTCGGAGCTGGCGCAGGGCCAGATCGACCGCGGCGCGGACGTCGTCTATCACGCCGCCGGCAGGAGCGGCATCGGCGTGATCCAGGCCGCCGCCGATGCCGGCAAGCTCGCCATCGGCGTGGATTCGAACCAGAACGGGCTGGCGCCCGGTTCCGTGCTGACCTCGATGCTGAAGCGCGTGGATGTCGCGACCTACGAGACGCTGAAGGACGGGCTGGCGGGCACGTTCACGGCCGGCATCCTGAGCCTCGGCCTCGCCGAAGACGGCGTGGGCTGGGCGCAGGACGAGCACAATGCCGGCCTGCTGAGCGACGAGCTCAAGGCCGCGGTCGAAAGCGCCAGGGCCGACATCGTCGCGGGCAGGACCGTCGTCCACGACTATATGAGCGACTCCGCCTGCCCGGGCTGAGGGCGCGCCTTGGCCCTGGACGGCGGTCCGGAACAGGCCGGCCACCCGGCCGTCCGGCTGCGGGGCGTCACCAAGCGCTTCGGCGCCGTTCTGGCGAATGACGATGTGGACCTGGATATCCCGCAGGGCGCGGTCCACGGCATCATCGGGGAGAACGGGGCGGGCAAGTCCACCCTCGCCTCGATCATCTACGGGCTCTACGCGCCGGACCGGGGCTCCATGGAGATCGACGGCGAGGCGGCGCCGGTCCGCAGCCCCGCCGACGCCATCGCGCGGGGCGTCGGCATGGTCCACCAGCACTTCATGCTGGTGCCGACCTTCACCGTGCTGGAGAACATCATGCTCGGCATGGAGGGCGGGTTCCTGCTCGGGCAGGGCGAGGCCGACATCCGCGCAAGGCTGGCGAGCCTGAGCCGGCAGCACGGCCTCGAAGTGGACCCCGACGCCCTTGTCGACGACCTGCCCGTCGGCCTGCGCCAGCGGGTCGAGATCCTGAAGACGCTCTTCCGCGGCGCGCGCATACTGATCCTCGACGAGCCCACGGGCGTGCTGACGCCGGACGAGACGGACCAGCTCTTCACCATCCTGCGCGGCATTCGTGACGCGGGCGGCACGGTCGTGCTGATTACCCACAAGCTGCGGGAGGTGATGGCGGTCTGCGGCACGGTCTCGGTCATGCGCGACGGCCGGATGGTAGGCCGCCGCGAGACGGCGGAGACGAATACGGCCGAGCTCGCCGAGCTCATGGTCGGGAGGACGGTCGGCCAGGCGGAACGCCCGGCACAGAGCGCGGTCGGAACCCCGGTTCTGCGGGCGGCGGGGCTCACCTGGAGGAGCCCCGGCGGCGCGCTCCGCCTGAGGGAGGTCGGTCTGGAATTGCGCGCGGGCGAGATTCTCGCCGTGGCGGGCGTGTCCGGCAACGGCCAGTCCGAGCTGCTGGAGCTCCTGTCCGGCCTGTCCGGCGTGCAGGAGGGCCTGATCGAATTCGCCGGACGCAGGATCGACGCGGCCCACCCGGCGACGCCTGCCGAAATGCGCGCGCTGGGCCTGGCGCATGTGCCGGAAGACCGGCAGCGGCGCGGCCTCGTGCTGCCGTTCGAGGCGCGCGAGAACGCGGTGCTCGGCCGGCCGGAGAATGCCGGGCCCGGCCCCTGGACGAGCGGGGCGGCGATGCTCGCGCATGCGGAGCCGCTGATCGCGCGCTTCGACATCCGGCCGCCGGACCCGATGCTGCCGGCGGCCGGGTTTTCCGGCGGCAACCAGCAGAAGATCGTGCTCGCGCGCGAGTTCGACTCCGCGCCCGCCGTGCTGCTGCTCGGACAGCCGACGCGCGGCGTCGATATCGGCACCATCGAGACCATCCACGCGCAGGTCATGGCGCTGAAGGAACGGGGCTCCGCCATCCTGCTGGTCTCGACGGAGCTGGATGAAATCCTGGCGCTCGCCGACCGGATCATGGTGATGAATGGCGGGCGGGTGGCCGGCACGGTTCCGGCGGAGGGCGCGACGCGCCGGCAGCTCGGGCTGATGATGACGGGCGCCGCCGGGGAGGCGGGCGCATGACGGGCCTGCCGCGCTGGCTCGATATCGGCGTCCTGCCTCTCGTCAATCTCGCGCTTGCGCTGCTGGCGGCGGCGGTCGTGGTCGTGCTGGTCGGCGAGGACCCGCTTCACGTCTTCGCCGTCCTCCTGCAAGGGGCTTTCGCGCCCGGCGCGCTCGGCTACACCCTCTACTACGCGACCAATTTCATCTTCACCGGCCTTGCCGCCGCGCTCGCCTTCCAGGCGCGGCTGTTCAACATCGGCGCCGAGGGCCAGGCGATGCTGGGCGGCCTCGGCATCGCCTTCGTCTGCCTCTCCTTCGAGGCCGTGCTGCCGGGCCCCCTCGTCGCGGTTATTGCGATTGCCGCCGCCGCGCTGTTCGGCGCCGCATGGGCCGTCGTGCCCGGCTGGCTGCAGGCCTACCGGGGCAGCCACATCGTCATCACCACCATCATGTTCAACTTCCTCGCCTCCGGCCTGATGGTCTGGCTGCTTTCG
>JAJEAZ010000227.1 GCA_022824105.1 Alphaproteobacteria bacterium | reverse complement strand
CTACAAGCGGCTCCGGGTCGAGAAGGGCGACGAGCGCCGGGTCGCCGCCATCGACCGGCGCTGGGGCGTCGTGCGTCTGGAGGACGCGAAGGGCAACCGGACGCCGTGGCAGCCGGGCAATCTGGCCGCCGCGAAGGGCGGGGTCGAGGTCTACACGAGCGAGGCGATGGAGCTTCGCCGCGGCGACCGGGTGCGCTTCACCCGCAACGATCCCGCCTCGAGCCTCACCAACGGCGAGACCGCCACGGTCGATGCGGTGGGCCGGGACGGCGTTCGCTTCCGCCTGGAGAACGGCTCGCTGGCCACGCTCCGGCAGCACGATCCGCAGCTCCGGCATATCGACCGCGCCTTCGCGGCGACGGTGCACGCCTTCCAGGGCCGGACGGTGGACCGAATCCTCGCGGCGATGCCGGCGGAAAACCCCAACCTGGTCAATCAGCGCGCGTTCTATGTCGCGATCTCGCGGGCGCGGGATGCCGCCCACCTCGTCACCGACGACGCCCACAGGCTCGCCGACCGGCTCGAACGGGCGACCGGCGAGCGGCTCGCGGCGCTCGATGCGACGGCGCAACGGGCGGCTTACGAGACCGTGTTCGGGCAAGACCGCAACCGCGAGCAGGGCGGCGATCATGTGACACGCGCTTCTCACGCGATGGATCGCGGCCATGACGCCGCCCGCGACGGGCAAGGCGAAGCTCAACGCGAGCGGCAAATTGATCGCGGAACGGGCCGGGAGACCCGCCGCGAACGCGAGCGGGACGGTCAAACCGCGCGCGAAACCGGCCGGGACCGCGACGGAAAATCGCCCGCGCGCTCCACGGAACGCGAGCGAAGCGGGCAGGAATCGGGCGGCAAGGGCTACGGTCTCGACGGTGGCGGCGATGGCGGGCAGCGAGTCTCGCGCGAATCCGAGCTTGAAAAGGCCGCCGGCGCGAGGCAGAAGTCGCGCGATTTCGACATGGGCCTGTAGCCGCCCCTTCCTCCTACCGGCCGAAACAGCGCCCCGCGCGGCGGCAAAATCCGTCGCGAAGCGCGCCCGTCACCGCCGCCGGTTTGTCCGGAATCCGCCAGCGAATGCCAGACCCGGCCATGCGGGGCCAGGGCCTCTCTGCGAGGGCCCGGGGGCGCCGGAAAGGGCCGGGGCTATCTTGGGAAAGCGCGACACTCGCGGGGATCGGCGCGTGTATCGGTGCGACATCCGGCCGGGGCCGCCACGAGGCCGGGGTTCTCTGGGGAAGCGCGCCGGGCGTCCCGCAACTCCTTGAAATACTGCGATGTGTTTGAAGCGTGTATCGCCGCAATGCGCAAGAGCATACGCGCTTTTCCAAGGGGTTTGGGCGGTATGCGCGGGCGCATGGGGCGACAGGGAGGGGCCAGGCGTAGCCAGGCGGAGCCACGAAAGGACAGGGCATCACCGATGCGGCAGGTGTGAGCTCTTAACTCGCGTCAGCGAGTCCATGCGAAATCGGCGTCCAGCCGCGATGTCGGGGAACGGTAGCGGGAGCCTGCCGCGAGGCCAAGCCGCCGTGGCGCTTGAGCGGGGATCGAGGCCGCGGTGCGCATGTAGCTGCGAACGTGTCCGGGTCTCGCGAGAAGCGCGCGGTTCCGCACATTGCGGAATGCGGAGACGGAGCGATTGCCGCGAGCGATGACGGGATGGACTGCACCGGGTTCGGCATCGCTGCTCGGTGACGTGTCGGGCATGCTGGCGGCACTGCTGGCATCGTTGCCGCTCGTGCCGGTGTCGGCCGTGACGGGGCCAGTGCGCCAGTCGCTGTCCGCGTTGCCGCCGTCCCCGATGACGGACCTGCGGCGGGCGCACGCCGGGGCGTCGCCGTCGTGATCGACGCGCGCGCCGCCTTGCGTTTCCATCAGGCCCGGCTTAATGGTACTTTGTAGAGGTACAGGCGAAGCTCGGCCGGCGTGTGCGCTGTGCGCGGCACGTCCGGCGACAGGTGCGGAGGCGACAGGATGACCATCATGGACACGGTACGGGTTGCACTGCGTGGGACAGGAGTTCCGGTCGCGCAGGAGCCGGGGATGAACGGCCAGGCGAACGAGATTATTTCGCGCGAGGGCTTGACATTCTCACCTGACCGCGATGCTACAATAGCCGCCGAGCCGCCGAGCCGCCGAGCCGCCGAGCCGCCCCATCTGCGTCTTCATGCAGCCGCCTAGGCCGCTCAGCCTACCGATCTGATTCTCCTGCCTCCGCCGGCCGGAGCCCTGCATCCCGCCGGCCCGCTTCTTCCTCTGACAGGCTCGACTCCTCTGCCGCCCGCACCGCTGCGGGCGTCCGTCATACCGCCCGCCGCCTGCGGCTCGGCCTGCTCTCGGCCCTGCTGTGCCTGCCGCTGCTCGCGGGCTTCGCCGCGGGGGCGCAGGCGCAGACCTTTTCGATTTCCGTGCCCGCCGACGCGGACGAGGGGAATTCCGGCACGACCCCCCGGTCCTTTACGCTAAGTCTCTCTCAGTCGATTTCAACGGTTCTCCGCTACAAAGTTTGCGTCAGCGGTACCGCGACTATCGATCATACACCGGGGCGAGACGATCCAATTACCACCGGCGCCGACTACAAACTGGTCGACTCTGCCCTTGCTGTAGAAACTACCAATTGCACAACTTCGGTCTTCCCGAGCGGCTTAACCAGCCTAAGTCCTATCTCCATCAGAGTGACAGGCGATACCGATCCCGAGAGTGACGAGACGGTGATCGCGACACTGTCCTGGGTCGATGGCTTCACGCCGCCCGCAGGCGTTACCCTCGGCACCACCACCGCGACCCACACGATCCGGAACGACGACGGTTCGGGGCTGTCGTTAACCCTGGGGTCGACCTCGGGCAACGAGGGAGATTCTGGGTCGCAGTTCGTGGATGTGGACATTGCGCTGTCCCCGGCCCATACGGCGAACACCCGGTTCCTGCTGTGTGCGAAGAACACCGGCACGGCGACCTTCCGCAACGATGCCGGCGACAAGACCAAGGACTTCGACCTGACCGGCCGCAACAGCAACACGGGGCTGACGCTCGACGGCAACAACTGCCACACCTACAACATCGGTGGCGGAAGCACCACCAGCGGCGTGAGCCTGCGCATTTTTGGCGACACGGACATCGAGACCGACGAGACAGCGGTGGTCGAGTTGCGTCGGCATTCCGCCACGCCGTCGGCCGTGTCGATTTCCTCGACCGCGGGCACGGCGACCTACACGATCCGGAATGACGATGACGATTCACCTGGCGATATTTCGCTGATCTGGACGGAGACCATTCCGGCGCGGCCACAGCCCCTTACAGCACAGAACGTGAGCGTGACAGGCCGTAAGGTTGCGAAGGAGGTCCATGAGGGCGATTCGGGCACGACGGACGTGTCGTTCTACGTCCGCACCGAGCGTCTGCATTCGTCGAAGCTGCCGTTCCGGGTGTGCGTGTCGGGCAACGCCACGCAGGACACCACGGGCAGCCCGCAGCCGGAGGTCGAGGACGACTACCAGGTGCTGGTGGACGGCGCGGTGCAGGGCAGTTGCTTCGACACG
>JAJEAZ010000375.1 GCA_022824105.1 Alphaproteobacteria bacterium | reverse complement strand
CCCTCGAAATTGGAGCGCGCGCCCAGCACGCTGTTGCAGTAGATCACCACGCCCGTGTCGCCATAGGCCACATGCTCGCCCCGCACCGGCGGCATGATCGTCTGGTAGGTGACGCAGCTGTCCGTCATCAGGATGCCGAGGTTCGTGCAGGCGGCGATGGTGCGCCGTTCGAGGTCCGCCATCTCCTCGGTCTGGCCCAGCGGCCGGTAGTAGGAGAGATCGACGCCGCGCGGGTCGGTCAGCATCGGCACGGCGACCCGGCGTTCCGCCGGCGGATGAGCGGCCAGCCCCTCCAGGAACGCCACGCCCGCCTCGCCGAGCGATTCCGTGTCGGCCATCATGTGCGCCTGGGCCACGGGCACGAAGTCCGCCGCATCGAACATGCGGCCGACCTCCATCATGTGCTCGACGGCCCAGCGCCGGGGCTCGCCCATCTCGCCGGCCAGCATGGCCCGTTCTTCACCGTTCAGTTTCACCGCCCCGACGGCCCCCTCTCCACCTGCGGCGACTCTACATGCGGGACCGGCGGAACGGGAAGACGGGTCAACTGCCGCTCCCCGCGGCCACGAGCGCGGCGTAGCTGTCCGGGTCGGTCGCGCCTTCGGAGCCGATCAGCAGCACGCGGGACTCCGCGTCGAGGCCGAGCGCGCCCCGCAGCTTCTCGTTCCGGGCAGCGGCGATCAGCGCGGCCAGCCCGGCGACGGCGCTTTCGCCGGCCTCGATCTCCGGGTCGCCGCCGAGCGGGCGCGCGAGCAGGCGCATGGCGGGGCCGACGAAGCTCTCCGGCACGGTCAGGAAGTCGCTTGCCTCTTCCGCCAGCACCTCCCACGCCAGCCCGGACGGCTCGCCGCAGGAGAGGCCCGCCATCAGCGTCTCCTCCTCGATGCGGATGTCCGTCCTGCCTCCGGCGCGCGCGCTCTCGAACAGGCAGGCGGCGAGTTCGGGCTCCACCACCACGATGCGCGGCGATTCCCCGCCCCAGCGCTGGCGCAGGCCCGCGGCGACGGCGGCCGCCATCCCGCCCACGCCCGCCTGCAGGAAGGCGTGGGTCGGCGGCCGGTCGAGCACGCCGGCGACTTCCTTCACCATGACCCCGTAGCCCGCCATCACGTCGCGGGGCGCCTCCGTATAGCCCAGCCAGGATGTATCCGAGACGGCAAACCAGCCGTTCGCTTCCGCCTCCTCGCGCGCCAGCGCCACCGAGTCGTCGTAATTGCCGTCGATCCGCACCACCTCCGCGCCGAGCGCGCGCATGGCTTCCGCGCGGGCCTCGCTGACTTCGGCATTAATATAGCGGCGGCTGGGCGCGCCGAACCGCCGGCAGCCCCCGGCGCGCGCGCGGCCGTGATTGCCGTCGGTGGCCGTCACAAGCGTGATCCGGGACGCAAGCTGCGCATGCCTGCGCTTGCGGATATCCGCCGGCGCAACGGGCCGCCCGAGCGCCGCCGAAATCTGCCGCTGCAACACCCTGAGCGCGGCATAAGCCCCGCCCAGCGCCTTGAAGCTGCCAAGGCCGAAGCGCGGCCCCTCATGCTTGTAGAGGACTTTCCCGAGGTCCAGCGCGCCAGCCAGCGCGTCCAGTTCCAGCAGCGGCGTCGGCGCGTAGCCCTCCCACCCGGCGATCTCCGCCGCCGCACCGGCGAAACCGGCGGCGGTCAGCACGCGGCCGGCGGCGTCTCCCTTGCGGCGGAGGCCCGCAACATGGCCCATCCGGGCACCGTCGAACTCATCGAGCATCCGGCTCGTCCCCCTGCGGCAAAGCGCTCGCATGACAGCAGCGGCGGCGCTTGTCGAGGCCCTTTGCCGCCGGCGCGGAACATGCTGCTATCCGCCGGCTGACCGAGGCGCAGGATGCAAGGCTATGGAACAGCTGAAGACGATCCGCAACGGCGCGAAGGCCGTCCCCACATTCTCTGCCGCCGAGATGGAGCGTCGGCTGGCCGCGCTGCGCGCCTATATGGCGAAGCGGCAGGTCGATGCCTGCCTGTTCACCTCCTGGCACAACATCGCCTATTTCAGCGATTTCCTCTACACCGCCTTCGGGCGTCTGTTCGGCCTCGTCGTCACGCATGAAGGCCAGACGACGATCACGCCGAATGTGGACGGGGCGCAGCCCTGGCGGCGGACTTTCGGGGACAATCTCGTCTATACCGACTGGCACCGGGACAACTACTTCGCCGCCGTGAAGGCCCTGATCCCCGACGGCTGGCGGGTCGGCGTCGAGTTCGACCACATCAGCGTCGAGAATCTCCGCAAATTGCAGGGCGCGCTGCCGACCTCGGAGCTGGTCGATGCCGGCAAGCCCGCCATGGCCCTGCGCATGGTCAAGTCCGCGGAGGAAATCGCCTGGATAAAGAAGGGCGCGCGCGTCGCGGACATCGGCGGGGCGGCCGCCGTCGAGGCGATCGCCGTCGGCGTGCCGGAACATGAGGTGGCGCTCCATGCGACGCAGGCGATGGTGCGCGAGATCGCCCGGAGCCAGCCGCATGTGGAGCTCATGGACACATGGTCGTGGCTCCAGTCCGGCCTCAACAGCGACGGCGCGCACAACCCCGTCACCTCGCGCCGGATCGAGCGCGGCGACATCATGGTGCTGAACTGCTTCCCGATGATGGCCGGCTACTACACCGCGCTCGAACGCACGCTGTTCGCCGAGACCTGCTCCGACGAGCATCTGAGGCTCTGGCGGATCAATGTCGAGGTCCACGAGGCCGGCCTGGCGCTCATCCGCCCCGGCGCGCGCTGCCGCGACATCGCGGCCGAACTCAACGCCATCTACGAAGGCTACGGCCTGCTGGAGAACCGCAGCTTCGGCTACGGCCACAGCTTCGGCGTGCTCTCCCACTATTACGGCCGCGAGGCCGGGCTGGAACTGCGCGAGGACGTGGATACCGTGCTGGAGCCCGGCATGGTGCTCTCGATGGAGCCGATGATAACCATCCCCGAAGACCAACCCGGCGCCGGCGGCTACCGCGAACACGACATCCTGGTGGTGACGGAGAACGGCGCGGACAACATCACGGGGTTCCCCTACGGGCCGGCGCACAACATTGTGCGTAACTAAAGGAATTTACACACGAAAGTGACCTGGGGAGCGGCTAATCAGCCGCCCGGACGATGGTCTCCGGCATGTCCGGTATCGGTTCCGGCCTTTATCGGTCTTTCAGGGAATCAATTTCAGCACCGCAACAGCCACGCTGACAACGGCGATCATTGCGCCGATCATCCGCCAGTCATGGTTGTTGATATCCCGCGTCAGTCGCGCTTCAAGCTGCCCCATCCTGTCGACCATCCGCGTCTCGAGGGACGCCAGGTCGGCTTTGGTCGCGAACTGCTCGGTTCCAGCGCTCATGCCGTCTCTCCCTCCAACGCCCATCCTTTGCACCATATGGGCGTACGGCCAAAGCCATCAAATGCCATTTGCTTATCTACGCCATTCCGCCTGCGCATCCCTGCCCCCGCAATCGCCAACGCCCGCCGCTCGCGCCGGCCGGGCCGCGCGGAAGCCAAACAAACGGGGAAAACCGTTACCCATGTAACCGGCCCGTAGTGTCACCCATCTATCCGGTTGCTCAGGCGACCGCTTGCGCCCCCCGCCCCGCGCCGTTCTAATGCCGGCCCATGAAATACATCCTTGAAGACCGGCGGGTGGAGGCGCATGAGAGCGCCTTTATCGCGCCGAACGCGGTGTGCATCGGCAGTGTGCGCGTGCTCCGCAACGCCTCGATCTGGTGGAACGCGGTGCTGCGCGGCGACTATGAGCCCATCGAGGTGGGCGAGGAGACCAACATCCAGGACGGCTCCGTGCTGCACACCGATCCCGGCTCGCCGCTCGTGCTCGGCCGCAATGTCACCGTCGGCCACATGGCGATGCTGCATGGCTGCCTCGTCGGCGACGGCACGGTGGTCGGCATCGGCGCGGTGGTGCTGAACGGGGCGAAGATCGGCAGCAATTGCGTCATCGCCTCCAAGGCGCTGGTGCGCGAGAACGCCGAGATTCCCGACAATTCCATGGTGGTCGGCATTCCCGGCAGGGTCATCCGGCAGGTGACGCCGGAGATGTCCGCCTTCTTTGCCGAGCAGAACCAGTGGTATGTGACCAACCGGGCCCGCTTCAAGGAAAGCCTCCGGCCCCAGGACGACTGACCGACCAGCGAGAGACCGACATGACCGACGACAGCAACCGCGCCCTTGCGGGCGTCCGCGTGCTCGACCTGACGCAATTCGAGGCGGGCCCCTCCTGCACCGAGG
>JAJEAZ010000136.1 GCA_022824105.1 Alphaproteobacteria bacterium | reverse complement strand
GGGATCGGGGAGAGCGTGGCGAAGGTCTTGAGGTTGGGCAGTTCGGCGCGCAGATCGTCCACGACGCGCTTGATGAGGAAATCGCCGAACGCAATGCCGGCAAGGCCCCGCTGGGCGTTCGAGATCGAATAGAACACCGCCGTGTCGGCGCGGGACGGGTCGCCGACCGGGCTCTCCTCGTCGAGCAGCGCGTGGACATTGTCCGCGAGCCCCGTTTCCAGCGCGACCTCGACGAAAATCAGCGGCTCGTCCGGCATGCTCGGATGGAAGAAGGCGTAACAGCGGCGGTCTGAATCGAGCCGGTTCTTCAGGTCCTGCCAGCTCCGGATGGCATGGACGGCCTCGTAGTCGATGAGCTTTTCCAGCAGTGAGGCCGGCGCGTTCCAGTCGATCCGCCCGAGTTCCAGGAAGCCGGTGTCGAACCAGCTCCCGAGCAGGCGTTTCAGGTCCTTCTCCAGGCCGGAGAGCGCCGCATCCTCGCGCGCAAACCGCATCAGGTCGTAGCGCAGGTCGACCAGGAACTTTACCCCGTCGGCCAGCGCATTGAATTGCCGCAACAGGCGTTCGCGGGGCGCTTCGAGCGCATCCCGGAGCGCGTCTTCCGCAGAGGCCCGGTTCTCCGGCGGAGCCGCTTCCAGCGCGGCCGCAGCCTTCCCGATTTCGTGCGGGTCCCGGTCGAATTCCGTTGCCAGTATGGTGAGGTAGCGGCGGCGTCCGGTTTGCGACAGCTGGAGATAGGCCTTGCCGAGATCGGCCGCGCGGTTGCGCGCCGAGACCTCGCCCCCCGTGCCTTCGAGACAGGCCCGGAAGCGTTCCCGAATGCGCTCCGCGTCCCCTTTGGTCAGATCCGGGGCCGGGTCCAGGCTGTCGCTGCCGATCAGGCCGCGCACGGCTTCCTTCAGGCCCGCGAGCGTGCGGTCGAACAGTCTGGAGACCTCTGCTTCGGACTGCCTCATGTCGCGTGCATCCTGCGAAGAACGGCCGGCAACATGTCGGGCAGGTCCTCCGCAATCAAGCCCGGACCGAACGCAGCCGCCGCCTCTCCATGCAGCCATGTTGCCGCAGCCGCCGCCTCGAAAGCGGCCATGCCCTGCGCCATCAGTCCGACGGCCATTCCGGCCAGCACATCGCCGCTGCCGGCCGTCGCCAGCCAGGGCGGCGCGTTCGCCGAAATGGCGGCCCGCCCGTCCGGCGCGGCGACCACACTGTCGGCCCCCTTGAGCAGCACGGTCCAGCCGCTGGCCGCCGCCGCCTCGCGCGCCCTGGAGAGCCGGTCGCCGTCGAACGGAAACAGGCGCGCGAACTCCCCGTCATGGGGCGTGAGCAACCCGGCATCCCCTCTGCCCTCCGGCAACCGTCCGGCCATCGCCGTCAGCGCATCGGCGTCGAGCACGACCGCTCCCGGGCGCGCGCAGGCCGCTTCCACGGCGTCTCTCGTTCCGGGTCCGAGGCCGGCGCCGGGCCCGACCAGCACGGCATTCTTGCGCCCGTCCTCCAGCATGCGCCGGAAGTCCTCAGGTCCGCTACGCCGCACGACCAGCGCCCCCGGCAGGGAGGCCGCATAGACCGGCCAGGCCTCGTCGGGTGCGGACACCGTCACCAGGCCGGCGCCCGCCCGCATCGCGCCCCTTACCGCCAGCCGGGCCGCGCCGGTCGTTTCCGCCCCGCCCCAGACGACCGCATGGCCGCGCGTATATTTGTGGCTCTCCGGCCTCGGAGCCGGCAGCGACCACAGGTCCGGGCCGTTCTCGAAGGCGGCGGGGCCGATATCGTCCAGCACCGCCTCCGGGATGCCGATATCGGAGACCTCGACCTCCCCGCAATAGAGCCGCCCCGGCAGCAGCAAGTGGCCGGGTTTCTTGCGGAAGAAGGTCACCGTCAGCGCCGCGCGGGGCGCATGGCCCAGCACCGCGCCTGTGTCTCCCGCTATGCCGCTCGGCAGGTCCACGGCTACCAGCGGCAAGCCCTCCACTGCTTCCAGGACCTCCCGCGCGGCGCCCGAGACCGGCCGCTTCAGCCCGGCGCCGAACAGGGCGTCGATGACGAGCCGGGCATCAGCCAACGCCTCGGGCCCAAGCGGCTCGACCGGCTCCGGCCAGGTCTTCGCCGCGTCCGCCGCGTCCCCGGCGAGCGCTTCGCGCCGGCCGAGCAGCGCCACGCGCACCAGCCAGCCGGCAGCTCGCAGGCGTTCCGCCGCAATGAAACCATCGCCGCCATTATTGCCGGGCCCGGCGAGCACCAGGACCGGCCGCGGGCTCCAGCGCCGGCGCACCGCGTCCGCTATCGCCGCGCCGGCATTGCGCATGAGTTCGAAGCCGGACCGGCCGTAATCCCCCGCCAGACGGTCGGCCCGGCCCATCTCTTCGACCGTCAGCAGAACCGAGCGGCCGCGCGTTGCAGGAGCAGCCGGTTCGTTCAGTCCCATTCCATGACGCGCCTGCCGTAGAGCGTCTTCACGACCGGCACCGGCCGGGTCATGTCGTGCAGCCTGTCTTCGGCGAGGCGGGCCTCGATTTCCTGCAGCACGAGCGCGGTAATCGGCCGGAGCTTGAGGCGCTGCGCATCGGCGAGCCGAACCCAGTGCAGCTTCAGCAATTCGCCGGATCCCTCGCTGAGATCGCCCCGCACATGCTCGGCGTCGATCACGAAAAACCGTGCGTTGAAACGACGCGGACGGCCCGGGGGCGTCACCGCCCGGTGGATATAGGTGAGCCTGTCCAGCGCCGGGGCGTAGCCGCTGTCGTAGAAATGCCGCCAGTCGTCCGAAAGGCCGTCGGGCCGCACGCCGTTGACGGGCTCGCCTACGATCAGCCCGGCTTCCTCGAAGGTCTCGCGCACCGCCGCAAGCGCAAGCGCCCTCGCCCGCCGCGCCGTCGCGGACGAGCGCAACCGCTCCGCCACCTCGGGGCGCAATTCGCGGGCAGCCGGCGCATGGCCGTCCTGGCGGTCCACCCTGCCGCCGGGGAAGACGTAATGCTCCGGATAGAAGACGTGGCCGCGCGACCGCTCGCCCATCACCACCTCGCCGGTCTCCCGGCGGAGGATGACGAGGGTGGCCGCATCGCGGATCGGCGTCCTGGGCCGCCGGTCGCCGCCTGCCGTCATCCGCGCCCCGCCCCGGACGGGTCGTGGGGTGCCCAACCGGATTTGAACCGGTGACCTCCTGGACCACAACCAGGCGCTCTAACCGACTGAGCTATGGGCACCACGCGGAAAGCCTCGCAAGGAAGGACGCCATCTAGGCCCTCAGCCCCCCGAAGGTCAAGACCGGAGCGCCGTTGCGGGGGCGCGGCAAGGTTCGCAGCAGGTTCCGTCAGCCGATGCGGTCCCTCACGCCGGCGACGGCCTCCAGCATGCGTTCATGGTCGCCAACGAAGCGGAGCGCGATGTGGCTGGCGCCGCGTTCCGCATAGCCGCCGATCCAGTCCGCCGCGGCTTCCGGCGACCCGGCGAAGGCGGTCTGGCGGCGGCGGATGACAGCGGCGGGCGCGCCGTAATAGTTCTCCAGATAGGCGTCGATGCGCGCATTGCCGGCGTCCGCATCTTCGTCGAGCGCAATCGTCAGATACACCGCGCCCTCGACGGCACCGGCCGGGCGCCCTGCCGCCGCCGCCGCGGCCTGCACCGTGCGCCACCGTTCGCCCCAGCCCTCGGCGTCGGGGCCGGTCGGGAACCAGCCGTCGAAATGCCGGGCGGTTCGTTCGAGGCCCGCCGGATGGCCCGCGCCGAGCCAGATGGGCGGCCCGCCCGGATTGTGCGGAGTGGGCCCGAGCACGCCGTCCTTCACCGGCCAGCGCCCCTCCCAGTCCACCGGCTCGCCGGACCAGAGCGCGCGGCAGAGGCGGAGCCCCTCCAGCATCCGGCCGACGCGCTTCTCGAACGGCACGCCCGCGGCGGCGAACTCCGCGCGGATATTCGGCACGTCGCCCGCGATGCCGTAGCCCAGGATCAACCGCCCCTCGGCGATGCGGTCCAGGGTCGCAACCTGGTGGGCCAGCACGACCGGGTTGCGCAGCGCCGGCAGCAGCACGGCCGTGCCGACCGCCACGCGCCGCGTGCGCGCGGCGACCGCCGCCATCAGGGTCAGCGGGTCGTGGCGCGGCCGCGCGAGCAGGCTGTCGCCGATCCAGATCGAGTCGTAGCCGAACGCCTCCGCCCGCTCGGCGAGCGCCAGCATCGGCCCGGTTTCGTTCTCGCCGCTCATGATGCGCTCGCGGGTGGGCAGCAGGTAGCCGAGTTTGGGTGCGGTCATGTGCCGGTGTCTCCAGAAGGGGGCCGGCACAGTTTCACCAATTCGCCCGCTGCCGCAATTCGGTCGCGCTGGACCGGGCGGAACGGAGACGCTACCTCATCGCGGCACCCATGTCCGGGGAGAAGCGTGATGTTGCCGTTGGAGGGGGTCCGCATCGTTGCGGTGGAGCAATACGGGGCCGGGCCGTTCGGCACGATGCAACTCGCCGATCTCGGCGCGGAGGTCGTCAAGGTCGAGAACATCGCCGAAGGCGGCGATGTCGGGCGCTTCGTGCGCCACCCGAAGGACCCGCTGCCGGAAGGCGACAGCCTGTTCTTCCAGGCGTTCAACCGCAACAAGCGCTCGATGGCGCTCGACCTCAAGCAGGAGGCGGGCCGGGAAGTGCTGCACGACCTGGTGCGCTCGGCCGACGGCATCCTGAACAATCTGCGCGGCGACCGGCCGGCGCAGCTGGGCCTCACATACGATGCGCTGAAGGCGGTCAACCCGGCCATCGTCTGCGTGCATCTTTCCGCCTACGGACGCGAGGCCCCGCGCGCCGCCTGGCCGGGCTACGACTATCTGATGCAGGCGGAAGCGGGCTATCTCTCGGTCACCGGCGAGCCGGGAACGCCGCCCGCGCGCATGGGGCTCTCGATGGTCGATCTCGCGACCGGCGTGCAGGCGGCGCTCGCCATGACCTCCGGCATCCTGGCGGCGCGCGCGAGCGGCACGGGCCGGGACCTCGACGTCTCGCTCTACGACGCGGCCATGTCCAATCTCGGCTACCTTGCCTGCTGGTATCTGACGGCCGGCATCGTGCAGGGCCGCGAGCCGCGATCCTCGCACCCGAACCTCACACCCTCGCAGCTTTACCGCACAAAGGACGGCTGGCTGTTCGTCATGTGCAACAAGGAGAAGTTCTGGGGCGAGCTTGCGGACGCGCTCGACCGGCCGGAATGGAAGGACGACCCGCGCTTCCGGGATTTCGCCGCCCGCCTCGCCAACCGGGAGCTGGTGACGGAGGTGCTCGACGGGGCGCTGTCGGCGAAGACGACGGCCGAATGGCTGGAGGAACTGCAGGGCCGGGTGCCGGTCGCGCCCGTGCATGACATCGCCAGCGCCATGGACGCGCCCTTCCCCACCGAAACCGCGCGCCATCTCTGGGTGGACCACCCCTCCGGCCGCCGCGTCGGCTCCGTCGGCCCGGCGATCCGCACGGGAGATGCCGCCCCAACCCGGCCCGCGCCGGCCATGGGCGCGGACACGGACGACGTGCTGGCGGGCCTCGGCTACAGCGCAGAGAAGGTCGCCGCGCTCAGGGCGGCGAAAGTCATCTGATACCATCGGGCATGGTTTAGAACCCATTGGCCCATTTTCGTGTACCGATAGAGGCGATTCGCGCCGGTTGTGAGGCGAGATTGTTCCAGGCATTGCAGCAGTGATCGAGGATATCGTCGTAGCTCTGGAAGACGCGGTTTGAGAGCCAGTTGTCGCGCATGAACTGCCAGACGTTCTCGACCGGGTTGAGTTCGGGCGCTCGGGGCGGGAGCGGCATGAGGGTGATATTGCCGGGCACTTCGAGGGTCGAGGAGGTGTGCCATCCTGCCCGGTCGAGCATGACGAGGGCATGGGCGCCGGGTTCGACGGTGAGGGCGATCTCGGCGAGGTGGGCGTTGAGTGCCTCCGTGTTGGCGTGAGGCATGACGAGGCCGGCGGCCTTGCCCTTGTTCGGGCAGATGGCGCCGAAGATATAGGCGGAGGTTGTCCTCTGGTCCTTGGGCGCTGACGGTCGGGTGCCGCGTTTCGCCCAGCGCCGGGTGATCTTGTTCTTCTGCCCGACGCGGGCCTCGTCCTGCCACCAGACTTCGACCTCAACACCGTGGTCCAGCGTGGCGCGGATCGCCTTCAGGCGGGCGGGGTTTCTCATGTGGACTTCTGTCAACCTCTCGATTTTCCTTTCTTTTCTTCATTCGGAGTCGGTCCTCTGTGGCCGGAAGCCTGCTTCCGGCCATGGCAAGCCTCCACGCCAGCGGATGCGGCGGGTCACCCGGAGGGCCG
>JAJEAZ010000317.1 GCA_022824105.1 Alphaproteobacteria bacterium | reverse complement strand
ATGACCATCCACGGCGTGTCGGAAGGCGCGGAGCGCGAGGAGCGGGTGGAGGCGCTGTTCGAGCGCGTCGGCCTCGGCCGCCGGCACCTGGACTCCTATCCGCACGAGTTCTCCGGCGGGCAGCGCCAGCGCATCGGCATTGCGCGCGCGCTGGCGCTCAATCCGGACCTGATTGTCGGGGACGAACCGGTTTCGGCGCTCGATGTCTCGATCCAGGCGCAGATCATCAACCTGCTGATGGACCTCCAGGACGAGCTGAAGCTCTCCTACCTGTTCGTCGCGCACGACCTTGCGGTGGTCGAGCATATCAGCCACCGGGTCGCGGTCATGTATCTCGGCCGCATCGTCGAGATCACCGACAAGACGAGCCTGTTCGACAGCCCGCTGCACCCCTATACGGAGGCGCTGCTCTCTGCGGTGCCGATGCCGAAGGCGCGCGCCCGCGGCCGCAAGCGCGTCATTCTGGAGGGGGACGTGCCAAGCCCGATCAACCCGCCCCCGGGCTGCCATTTCCACTCGCGCTGCCCCTATGCGATGGCGCGCTGCCGCAGCGACGCGCCCGCGCTGCGCGAGGTGCAGGCCGGCCACTGGGCCGCCTGCCACCTGCATGACGGCGAGGGCGCGACGGCGGGGCTGCCCGGCGCGGCGACCGCTTAGCCGGAAGAGCCGGGCCGGGTCAGACCGCGCCGCGCAGGCGGGGGTCGAGCACGTCGCGGATGCCGTCGCCGAACAGGTTGAACGCCAGCACGGTGATGGTGATCGCCACGCCCGGGAAGAGCACCAGCCACCAGGGCGGCACGATGCCGGCATTGAGCGCGTCCGCCAGCATGTTGCCCCAGGTCGGCGCGGGCGGCGGAATGCCGACGCCAAGGAAGCCGAGCGAGGCCTCGATGATGATCGCGACGCCCAGATGGGTCGTGGCGAGGATCAGGTAAGGGGCCACGCATTGCGGCAGGATGTGGAAGAGCATGATGCGCATGTTGGAGGCGCCGAGGCTGCGCGCCGCCTCCACGAAGGACATTTCCTTGAGCGACAGCACGACGGAGCGGATCACGCGCCCGCCGAACGGTATTCGCGTGATCGCAATGGCAATGATGACCGTCACCGTGCCGGAGCCGAGCGCCATCGCAATGGCCATGGCGAGTATCAGGTCCGGGAAGGACTGGAGAAACTCGATGATGCGCTGGCTCACGATGTCGAACCGCCCTCCCAGAAAGCCGCAGGCCAGGCCCCAGAGCGAGCCGAGCGTGGTGCCGAGCAGCACCGCCGCGAAGGCGACGATGAGCGAGGTGCGGCTGCCGTGAATGACGCGGCTCAGCGTGTCGCGGCCGATCTGGTCGGTGCCGAACAGATGTTCGTCATAGGGCGCCTTCTGCATGCTCCGGAAATCGGACTTGAGCGGCGGATAGGGCGAGATCACCGGCGCGGCCACCGCCATGACCACGATCAGGAGCGCGACGCAGCCCCAGAACGCCGACAGCGGCGAGCGCCGCCCGAAATGCCTGAGGCCGCCCCATATGCGGGCCGGCAGCGGCCGCCCGGCCCGGCCGGCCTCTTCCGCGGTCGGGGTTTCCGGTTGCGCGCTCATTGGTATCTGATCCTCGGGTCGATCCAGGCGATGATGATATCGACGGTGATGTTCAGCATCACGAACACCACCGCATAGAGGAAAACGAGGTTCTGCATGACGAAGATGTCGCGCTCATTGACCGCCGTGAACATGGCGTAGCCGAGGCCCGGCGTGCCGAAGGCGCGCTCCACCGGGATGGAGCCCGCCAGCACGAAACCGAGCAGGATGCCCGACAGCGTGATGACCGGCAGCAGCGCATTGGGCAGCGCGTGGAGGCTGACCACGAGCCGCCCGTTGAGCCCCTTGGCCCTGGCGGTGCGCACATAGTCCTCGCGGATCACTTCCAGCAGGCTGGAGCGGGCCATGCGCGCGATATAGGCGGCCTGGCCGAGCGCGAGCACGAAGGCGGGCCCGATGATGATCTGCAGCACGGTTCCGGGGTCCTCGAACAGCCCCGCTCCGCCGGCGGTCTGCGGCGCGCGGTAGCCGAAACCGAACAGCAGGCCCAGCACGATCAGCATGCCGAGCCAGAATCCCGGCACGGCGAGGCAGGTGATCGAGATCACGCGGGCGGTGTTGTCGGCGGCGGTGTTGGGCCGCAGCGCGCTGATGATCGCCACCGGGATGCCGAGGATCCAGGAGAGGACGACCGACAGGATGGCGATCTGCGCCGTCAGCGGTCCGCGCCGCATCACCATCTCGCCGACGCTTTCCGCGCGGAAGAAGGAGCGGCCGAGCTCGCCCCTCACAATGTCGAGAATCCAGTTGAGATACTGGACGATCAGCGGGTCGGCGAGGCCGAGCTCCTCCATGTAGCTCTGCCGCTGCGCCTCGGTGAGCTTGGTCATGCCCTCCGGGCCGAAAATCGCGGTCAGAGGATCGCCCGGCATGATCCGCATGATGAGGAACACGATGATCGACACGCCGAACACCGTGATCCCGCCGAACGCAAACCGGCGCACGATATAGCTATACATCCGGTTCCCGCCAGCAGCCGCGCATCGTGACGAACGCCCTCCCCTCGCTCCGCCGGGCAGACTGCGTGTTCGGCGGCGGCACTGTCAAGGCGCTGACGGCCCGGGCGGCGATCTGCTACATTCGCGCCGGGGCCGCGCCGAGTCGACAGCGGGAGACCCGCAATGTCCGACCGCCGCCTGCTGACACGCATCGTATTGCGAAACTACAAGAGCATTGGCGCCTGCGATGTGAGGCCGGCGCAGCTTTCCTTTCTCGTCGGCCCGAACGGCTCCGGCAAAAGCAATTTTCTCGATGCGCTCAGATTCACCGCCGAATCGCTCGGTTACTCCATGGACCATGCGCTGCGCGACCGCGGCGGCATCGGCGAGGTCCGCCGGCGCTCCGGCGGCCATCCGACCCATTTCGGCATTCGGCTCGAATTCACGCTTGAGGACTGGGTCGGCTACTACGCCTTCACGGTCGGGGCCATGAAACGGGGAGGCTACGAAGTCCAGAAGGAAGAATGCCTCGTCGCGCCGCGAAACGGCTTTGGCGAACATCGTTACAAGGTGGAGCGGGGCGCTGTTGTCGAAAGCACGATCACGCATCCTCCTGTCGCCGCCGCCGACCGACTGTATCTCGTCACGGTCTCGGGTCTGGAGCCCTTCCGCGCCGTTTACGAGGCCTTGGCGACAACGGGCTTCTACAATCTGAATCCGGAGGAGATCCGGGACCTCCAGCCGCCGGATCCGGGAAGGCTCCTGGAGCGGGACGGCTGGAATATCGCCAGCGTGTTGCACAACCTTTCGGAGAACGCGCCGGACTTCAAGCGAAGAATCGAGGACTATCTCGGCCAGGTGGTTCCCGGGATTGCCGGCGTCGAGCGGCGGGCCATAGGGCCGAGGGAAACCCTGGCGTTCCGCCAGCGGGTTCGAGGCGCGCAACACCCCTGGAAGTTCCTTGCCGGGAACATGTCGGATGGTACGCTGCGCGCCCTCGGCATCCTGGTGGCGCTGTTCCAGAGCTATGCCCAGGACGACCGGAGGCGCTGGCTCGTCGGCATCGAGGAGCCGGAAATCGCGCTGCATCCCGCCGCCGCCGGCGTGCTGGTGGACAGCCTGCGGGACGCGGCCGAACACACGCAGATACTTGTCACCAGCCACAGCCCGGAACTGCTCGACAACCCGGATATTTCGCCGGACCAGATCATCGCCGTCACCGCGGAAAGCGGCGAAAGCCGCATAGGTCCGTTGAATGAGTCCGGACGATGGGCGCTAGGGGATCGCCTCTACACAGCCGGCGAATTGCTCAGGATGAACCAGCTTGACCCGGACCCGTCGCTTTCCAAACCAAATGCCCGTCAATTGGACCTGTTCGGCCCGGTCGCCGAATGATGCGCAGGACCATCCTGGCGATTGTGGAAGGGCATGGCGAGGTAACAGCGCTACCGGAGTTGCTCCGCCGCATCGCCGGAGAGATATCGCCGGACATTGTTGTCGAGACGCCCCGGCCAATCCGTGTGCCGCGCAACAAGCTCGTGAAACACGGCGAATTGGAACGCGCCGTAGCATTCGCCTCGCATCTGGCGGGGACGGACGGATGCGTGCTGGTACTGCTCGACGCCGACCGCGATTGCCCGGCGGAACTCGCCCCGCAACTTCTCGCCCGCGCCGTTGCGGCCAGTCCGGGACGGGATATCCGCGCGGTCTTGGCGAAAGCGGAATACGAAGCCTGGTTCCTGGCGGCCGCCGGCTCGCTCGCCGGGCGGCGCGGCCTCGACGAAGGCCTTGCATCGCCGGGCGATCCCGAAGCCATCCAGGACGCCAAGGGCTGGCTCAGCGCAAGAATGCCGCTTGGCCGGCGTTACCGGGAAACACTCGACCAAGCTGCACTCACTGCGACCTTCGATATGGCCGAAGCACGGCGTAATTCCCCCTCGTTCGCCAAATTGTGCCGCGATGTCGGCAGCCTTCTCCAGCCTCCGAAAACGTAGCCCCGCCGCTCAGCGCAGGTGGCAGGCGACCGTGTGGCCCGGCGCGATTTCGCGGAGCGCCGGGGTTTCGACCCGGCAGCGCTCCTCCGCATAGGGGCAGCGGGTGTGGAAATGGCAGCCGGAGGGCGGGTTGATCGGGCTCGGCACGTCGCCCTGGAGCACCATCTTCTTGCGGCGCAGGCGCGGATCGGGCACCGGTACGGCCGACAGGAGCGCTTCCGTATAGGGATGCTGCGGGTCGGTGAAGAGGGTGCGCTTGTCGGTGTATTCCACGATGCGACCGAGATACATGACCGCGATGCGGTGGCTGATATGCTCGACCACCGCAAGGTCGTGCGCGACGAACAGGTAGGAAAGCCGGAACTCCTGCTGCAGGTCCATCAACAGGTTGATGACCTGCGCCTGGATGGACACGTCGAGCGCGGAAACCGGCTCGTCGCCCACGATCAGCTTCGGGTTGAGCGCCAGCGCGCGGGCAATGCCGATGCGCTGGCGCTGGCCGCCGGAAAACTCGTGCGGAAAGCTCTTCATCTGGGCGCGGCTGAGCCCCACCCGCTCGAACAGCTCCGCGACCCGCTCCTCCCGCTCGGCGGCGCTGCCGAGGCCGTGGACCCGCAGCAGCTCGCCCACGATATCGCCCGCCGACATGCGCGGATTGAGCGAGGAATACGGGTCCTGGAAGATGATCTGCATCTCGCGGCGCACCGCGCGCATGTCGGTCTTGCCGAGATCGGTCACGTCGCGGCCGTTGAGGCGGATCGTGCCCTCGGTCGGGTCTATCAGCCGCAGGACGGTGCGCCCGACGGTGGACTTGCCGCAGCCGGACTCGCCGACCAGCCCGAGCGTTTCGCCGGGGCCGATATGGAAGCTCACGCCATCGACGGCATAGACCTTGCCGGCATTGCGGGAGAGCAGCCCCTTCTTGACCGGGAAGTGCTTCTTCAGCCCCTCCACTTCCAGCACGGCAGGCTGGGCGGCGGCTTCCGCGGGGGCATTCACGAGGCGGCTCCGAACAGGCGCTCGGAATGCCAGCAGGCGGCCCAGTGGCCGGGCTGCTTTTCCAGATAGGGTGGATACTCCGCGCGGCAGCGGTCGTCGGCGAAGCGGCAGCGGGGCGCGAAGGCGCAGCCGGGCGGCAGGTTGTTCAGCGGCGGCACGATGCCCGGAATCTCCTCGAGGCGCTCCGCGGCGGACTCCTCGCCGCTCATGATGGCGAGGCGCGGCACGGAGGCCATCAGGCCGTGCGTGTAAGGGTGCATCGGGTTGGAGAACAGCGGCACGACATCCGCTTCCTCCACCTTCCGGCCCGCATACATGACGATGATGCGCTGGGTCGTTTCCGCCACGACGCCGAGATCGTGGGTAATCAGGATGACGGCCGTGCCGAGTTCCTGCTGCAAGCGCACGATGAGGTCGAGTATCTGCGCCTGGATGGTGACATCGAGCGCCGTGGTCGGCTCGTCGGCGATCAGCACCTTCGGGTTGCAGGCGAGCGCCATGGCGATCATCGCCCGCTGGCGCATGCCGCCGGAAAGCTGGTGCGGATATTCCCTCGCGCGCTGCGCGGGCTCCGGAATGCGCATCATGTCGAGCATCTCGACCGCCCGCGAAAGCGCCTCGGTGCGGCTCAGGTCCCGGTGCAGGATCAGCGCCTCGGCGATCTGATAGCCCACTGTCAGCACCGGGTTGAGCGAGGTCATCGGCTCCTGGAAGATCATGGAGATGTCGTTGCCGCGCACCAGGCGCATCTCGGCCTCGTCGAGGTCCAGCAGGTCGCGCCCGTCCAGCGTCACCCGGCCGCCGATGATCCGGCCCGGCGGGTCCGGCACGAGCCGCATGACCGAGAGCGCGGTGATGCTCTTGCCGCAGCCCGATTCGCCCACGATCCCGAGCGTCTCGCCCTTGCGCAGGTTGAAGGAAACCCCGTCCACGGCCTTGACGATTCCCTGGCGCGTGTAGAACCAGGTCTGCAGGTCCTTCACCTCCAGCGCGCTGTCCCCGGCCGGCGCTTCCGTGGCCGCCGCAGCACCCTCGTCGAGGGCAGGCATGGTGTCGGAGGTCATGTTGCGCACCCCATGTTCCGGCTCAGCTCCGCTGCCGCGGGTCGAGAATGTCGCGCACCGCATCCCCGAACAGGTTGGTGCCGAACACGGCGAGGCTGATCGCAATGCCCGGGAAGATCACCAGCCAGGGCGCGACGCGCACATATTCCGCGGCCGACTCCGACAGCATCCGGCCCCAGGAGGGGTGCGGCTCCGGCACGCCGAGGCCGAGGAAGGACAGCGAGGCCTCGACCAGGATCGCGGCGCCGAGCTGGGCGGTGAACAGCACAATCAGCGGCGCCAGCGTGTTCGGCAGCACATGGCGAACGGCGACGCGCAGCTCGCTCATGCCCGCCGCCCGCGCCGCCTCGACGAAGGGCATTTCCCGGAGCGACAGCGTGCTGGAACGCACCACGCGCGCGACATTGGGCACCAGCGGTATCGAAATGGCGATGATGGTGTTTTCCAGCGACGGCCCGAGCGAGGCCGCCATGACGAGCGCGAGCACGAGCAGCGGCAGGGCCTGCATGATGTCGATCAGGCGCTGCATCAGCAGGTCGAACCAGCCGAGCAGATAGCCGGACATAAGCCCGATCACCACGCCGATCAGCCCTCCCAGCATGATCGAGGCGACACCGACGGTGAGCGAGATGCGCGCGCCGTGGATGATGCGGCTAAACACATCCCGGCCCATCATGTCGGCGCCCATGACGAAGGTCGTGTCGGGCGCCTTCAGGGAATCCGGCGCGGAGGTGTGCAGCGGGTCATGCGGCGCCAGCACGTCGGCGAAAAGGGCCGACAACACGAAGACGACCACGATCACGGCGCCGAGCGCGCCCAGCGGGTGCTGGCGCGCATAGAAAAGGGTCCGGCTCCAGTGGCCGGAAACATTCGCGCCGGCGCGCGTGAGGGCGGCCTGATGGTCGATTTCAGCCATCGGCAGGCCTCCGGGGCAGCAGCGTAACCATGCGTCGGTCAATCGGCATATTTGATCCTCGGGTCGAGCACCGCGTAGAGCATGTCCACGAGGAAGTTGATGAGCACGGTCACGAGCGCGATCAGCATCACGAGGTTCTGCACGATCGGGTAGTCGCGCATCAGGATCGCCTCGACCAGGAAGTGGGCGACGCCGGGTATGTTGAAGACCGTCTCGGTGATGATGAGCCCGCCGATCAGGAAGGCG